>JAMCXE010000044.1 GCA_023474975.1 Patescibacteria group bacterium | reverse complement strand
TATCGATGACCATGAAATGAAGGTTACTCACGTGATCAGAGCTGAAGAGTGGCTACCTTCGACTCCAAAACACTTGATCCTATACAAGATGTTTGGCTGGACGGCTCCCGAATTCGCTCACTTGCCTATGATACTCGCTCCCGACAAAACAAAATTATCAAAACGCCACGGCGCAACGGGTGTGTTTGAATATAAGCAACTTGGATATCTCCCCGCGGCTATCATTAATTTTATAGGATTGATGGGTTGGCACCCTAAAGATGATCGCGAGATATTAAGCCTAAAGGAAATGATAAATGAATTTACTTTGGATAGGGTTCAGAAGGGAAGTGCCGTATTTGATATTAAAAAGTTAAATTGGTTGAATTCTCATTATATAAAAGAGACATCGAGTTCTAAGATAAAGATGGCGCTATCTGAATTATTCGGCATTGAATTCATTAGTGATCCGATGATCGATAAATTGATCGATCTTTCTAAAGAACGATTGGAAAAATTATCTGATTTTAAAAGTATCAATGATTTTTTTTTCAAATTACCCGAATATGAAGCCAATTTATTGATATGGAAGAGATCTTCGAAAGAAAGATCTCGAGAAAATCTCGAAGCTGTTTTTAAATTATTATCTGAAACAAAGATCGATTTTGATCGGTCAAAACTAGAAGGATTGTTAATGCCAATAGCGGAAGAGAGGGGGAGGGGAGACGTTTTGTGGCCGCTTAGGGTGGCATTATCGGGAAAGGATAAGTCTCCGGGTCCATTTGAAATAATGGAAATTTTGGGAAAAAAAGAGGTTCTTAATCGAATAAATATCGCCATTAAGAAAATAAATGATGAAAAAACCGAGTAGATCAATAATAATCCTATTTATTCTTTGTTTTATATCTCCGCCTTTTTATTCTTTTGCGGCAGATAGTGTTGCGCCCGTATTTACTACTCAGGGCCAATTACAGCAGGCCATTGATGAAAAAAATAAAGAGCTGGCCGCATTGAACGATAAGATAAATCAGATCCAGCAAGATCTCGGTACCGTGCAGACACAGGGGCAATCTCTTCAACAAGAACTTAAAAAAGCCGATGCTGGTATAAGTCAGGTTAATTTAAGTATTAAGTCGAGTGAGTTGAATATTCAGAAACTTGGTTTGGAGATAGAGTCTTTAAAATACAATATAACTGATACACAATCTCAGATAAGCGCCAAAAAAGATGCTATTGCAAAGCTTCTAGAAGAGCTTCAGCAGAAAGATACCGAAACCATACTTACAACTTTTTTAAGGAATAAGAGCTTGGCGGAAAGTCTTAATGAGGTTCAGGGCATTGTTGATGTCAATTCGGGATTATCGGAAAATATAAAATCCCTACAGTCTCTCAACCAGCAACTTTCCGATAATCTTGCGGCTAGCTCTGCGAGAAAAGCAGACCTTGAGTTGGAAGATAAGAATTTGATTAATCGCCAGCAAATTTTAAAGAATCAAAAAGCCGACAAACAAACATTATTGGTTCAAACAAAAAATCAAGAAAAAAATTATCAGGCGCTTTTGATAAAGCTACAAAAAGATCAAGCATCTTTGCAGAGCGATATAGACGACGCGGAAGCGAAACTAAGAGCTAGTTTTAATCCTGATCTTTTACCTGCTAAGAGATCGGGGGTTATTTCTTGGCCAATAAAACTAACAAAAGATGGGGGAATCGGCGTTATTACGCAGGGCTATGGAGAGCTCAATAAGATATATCATTCTGGATGGCATAATGGAATAGATATCGCCGTACCAATAGGTACGCCCGTTTTTGCAGCTGACGACGGGAGGGTTGTGGATGCCGGATCGAATGATAAAAGCTCTTGGCAGAAATTTCAATATGGAAGGCACGTAATAATCAACCACCCCGATAATTTAAGTACGCTATACGCTCATCTTTCCTTAATAATTGTTAAATATGGTCAAATTGTTAAGCGCGGTGAATTGATCGGATATTCTGGCAATTCTGGTTTAGTTTATTCTACTAGCGGTGGAAATGGAGCTCATTTGCATTTTGGTGTCTACTGGACACCTAGAATGCAAATATTAAATGCAGATGGATTGGATAATTATTATAAAAAAGAATTTGGATTAACTAAAAATTATGATTTTCCGGGCGAAGTTCCGGTAGGAGTTACGGTTGATCCATTGGATTATCTTTAAAAGTATATTAGAACTATTACTTAGTTTTATTTTTGGTATTCGGCTATACTATAAATGTATGAATAATATAAAAATAGTCGATCTTTTAGCATCGTTGATTAAGTATGTTCCACGGAACGGATCGGATCTATTGGCGCTTTTAGGGAAATTATGGGATCCCGTTCTTAAATTCAATCAATGGCTGATTTCTGTTACTGGAATAAATCTACAGGGAATCATAAATAACTTTACAGTTTTATTTGCGAAATACTTTGCGATCATATCAAATCTAATTTCCGAGATTATTAAAAGATTTTTTGGACATGCTTAAAAGAGGGCTCATTTTTTTAAGAAAACCTCTTTTATCGTTATTTGTATCACATAGATGATATTATAGTGTCGCAAAAGGTATATTGTGCGACAGATAGTATAGGAAAAAGGACGGTATTCCCCATGGGTGTTTAGATGTGTGTATTCCCGGCCAAGATAATTAATGAATTATCCCCGTTTTGTTTCTGTGGCTGTTTTTATAAAATAATTTAAAGATGATGGAGAAATACAAATCAATTTATTTTATTGGCATCGGCGGAATCGGTTTAAGCGCCTTGGCGCGCTATTTTTTGTCTAAAGGCTGGTCAGTAGCCGGTTCGGACCTGTCCGACTCCCCCATAGTCAGAGATTTAGCCAAAGAGGGCGCGATTATTCATATCGGACATAGTGCAAACAATTTGAAACATCTTAAAAATGCCATTGTAGTTTACAGCCAGGCCGTGAAACCAAGTAATCCGGAAATGAAACAGGCGTTAAAAATGGGCTTGGAATATAAATCATATCCGCAAGCTGTTGGCGAACTTACCAAGCAATTTAAAACTCTCGCCATTGCCGGCGCGCATGGCAAAAGCACAACAACTGCGATGCTGGCTTTAATTTTGGTGGAAGCGGGTTTGGATCCAACCGTGATAGTTGGAACAAAATTAAAAGAGTTTGGCGGCGCTAATTTTCGTTTGGGAAAAAGCGAATATTTAGTTCTGGAAGCCGATGAATATGGCGGCGCATTTTGGAATTATTTTCCTTTCATTTCCGGCATCACCAACATTGACCGCGAGCATCTGGATTTTTATAAAAATTTTAGCGGCGTTAAAAAATCATTCCGTAGGTTTTTCGCCAACCACGAAGCCGGCGCAAAGATTATATTCAATGGTTTCAATAAACCCCTCGAAGGAATTGTTTCCAAAGCGAAAGACCTGAGGGGATATTCAATTTCGGATATTCCGGGAAAAATTGAAGGCAATATCAAGCAGGCGCTCAAAATACCTGGTAAGCATAATTTATTAAACGCTTTTATCGCCTACTCCGTTGCCAAAGAGCTCGGCATTGCCGAAAAAATAATTTTAAAATCAATTGGCAAATTCAATGGAGTTTGGCGCAGAATGGAATATAAAGGCAATTTAAAATTTCCGGGATTAAAAAATAAAGTTTTGCTTTTTGACGACTATGCCCATCATCCCAACGAAATTAAAGCGACGCTTCAGGGACTCCGCGAAAAATATCCGGATAATGCCTTAATTTGCGTTTTCCAACCTCATCACACTCACCGCCTCAAGGCGCTTTTTGGAGATTTTAAGCGCGCATTTTCCGATGCCGATAAAGTCATCTTATTTCCCGTTTATAAGGTGGCCGGCAGAGAAATATTGCCAGAAAATAATAGATATAGCTCAAAATCATTAGCTGAATGCATAAAGAGGGCTCTGTATACCTGGAAAACCCTAAAAAGGGCTTGGATAGGGCTATTTTTGAGGTAATTAAGGGTTATAAATCTCCCATTACCATAGTAATGATGGGCGCTGGCGATATAATTGACTATTCTCAACAACTACGTTTTCTAATTAATAGCTTGGACGCACTCTAGAGGTATTTTAAGGTTAATTCCTCCAAGGCGTAATCTCCGACTATCGTAATAAGGTAAATATTCATTGATAGCTTTTTGGTTCTTAAGGTGCGTCCAAGCTATTGAACTATAACGGCACAGTTGACAAGATGTGGATATTTGTGTTAGAATAAAAACCTCAAAAGAGAAATAGCTCTTAATTGGGAAATAGATATTTGAAAATCAAATAAGGAGAATAATTATGGCGAAAGATTCGATATTTGCCGTGACGGGAATAGTACTTTCCGTAATGGCTTGCAGTGTATCCGACAATGCCAGTAACTGGTGGATAGTTCTTTTGGGAGGGGCTGCGATGGTCTCGTTGTTCTTCTCCTTTAAAGAGAATCGCAATTTTAAGCGTATAAGGCGCTTACAGTTGCTGGTAAAAAGGGGTCACCTTCCATGGTGACCCCTATTTTTTTTAAAAAGAAAAACAAAAGATCCCCTTTCGGGGATCTTTGTGTAGCAGCTAATAAGCCGGATTCTGTTTTCCAACTATGAGGTCGGAATAATGATAATTTATCTGGACCGTTAATTACTTAAGGGTTCTTGCGGCACACCGCCTTTCGGCGGTACGGCCTTGCACTCGGGTAAGGATTTAGCCGTTTCATCTTGGTTTTTTTGTCTCTATGACCAAGTTGAGCCAACTACGTTGAGATCGGGCTCTCTTGTTCTTTTCAAAACAAGACGTTTCTGCTCGCACCTCTGTATTGCTACCGACGGGGGTTACCCGCTACCCCTTACCAATGCGAAGCATTGGCTGAGTGTCCGGACTTTCCTCCCTGAAACTTTCGTTTCAAGGTTATCATTTAAGCTGCTAAAAATATAATAGCACAAGTAAGCAAATTTGGCAAACCTATCTGTGAAATCCCAGATCTGCCGGATTGTAATCCCCTTCTATAAATTCAATTTTTCCACCGTTATTTTCGAAAGCGTTTCTAAGTTCAGAAGTTTCGGTAGAAAGTTTTTGAGTTTTCTTAGGCAGATCTTTTTTAATGAATCCCTTAGACCAATAATCCAATACTAATTTGCTGTCTCCGAAAATATGTTTAATGCCAAATTTTAAAGCTAATTTTAGGGCAAATTTGCAAGCTAAAAGCTCGCCATAGTTATTAGTAGCTTTGGGTACCGGATGTTTTCCGAATTTGTTTATCTTTATTTTCGGGATGATCTTTTCTAATAGGTCTTTTCCGCTTTCGTCGGTAACGCTTACTTCAACTCTTTGGTCTCTGCCGGTGCCCGAGTCAAAATATATTCCCTTTTCCAGTTTTTTTAATGCCTTAGGGGGCTTAATCTCATAATTGGCGCCGTTCTTAAGCCAATTCTCCGCATCTGTTTTAGATGCAAAACTTTTATATCTGGCATCTTTTCCGGAAACGATCTTTTCACACTCCTTCCAATTCTCTACTATTCCGGATCTATTTTTATCAGTTAATAAATAAGCGTAATATTTATTTGGCTTGTGCATAAAATTTTTTTAATCTCTCCTCCATTTGTTTAAGGTTGTGTTTTTTAATATGGAATCCCGCCGCCTTTGGATGTCCGCCAAAATTAATAAATATATTTCCGCAGTTTTTGAGTGAATCAAGGACGTTTTTATTTGAGTAGTTGGCTCTTGCGCTTCCCTTAAGATGATTTTTTTCTTTTTTGTAAAAATATACGGGTATTTTAAAGTATTCATTTAAGCTATCGGCTATTTTAGATTCCGCACCTACTAATTTTATATCTTTATCTAATCCCCACAGGATGAATTTATTTTTTGTATTTTTAAATTTTTTTATACCAACCTTTACTATTTTTTCCACAAAATCTTCAAAATTACGTTTTTGTTTACTTATTTTTTTTGATATTTTTACAGCCTCTTTGTCTGTTTTGGAGGTCAGCAGATCGAATATATTATTTTTTTTGCCATTGTTTTTTAGTATTCCATAAAAATCCGCGATATTTGAACGGTCTTCGATCATTTTTGTTATCGTAATGGCCTTGCCCAGCTTAAGCTCTTTAAGAGAATCCCTTATTCCCGGTCTCAGATTTTTTTTGATATCCGCAAGACTATTTTTTAAGTAAGGCAAATTACCTTTGTCTAATTTTATATAATCAGTTATAGCCGGTATCAAGATCAAATCTTCACTTTGCTTTAATTTTTTTATATCGATCTTTAGCGTTTTATATAAATTTTCAAAAAATAAATAAGCCACTCCAGTTCCGCTCCAGTTTTTATATTTTGAGCGATCGCCTTTTTGCCAGGGATTGATAAGGAGTGCGTGAAGTTTTCCCGGTCTTTGTCTGTGATGGTCCAGCAAAATAACCTCAAAGCCCATTTCATTTGCCATATCCATTTGTTTGAAATCGGTAGTACCGAAATCTATCCCGATTATAAGTTTTATCCCCATTTTTTTAAGGATCGATAAATGGAATTTATTGAAACTGCGGTCGTATTTATATTGATTGGGCAAAATTAACTCCAAATCCTCTTTTTTAAAGCCTGCGTTTATAAGTGCTTCGAAAGCTAAAACCAGTGCGAATACGCCATCTGGGTCATAATCGCTCCAAATGCCTATTTTTTCGCCTTTTTTGAGGGCTAAAATGAGCCTTTTAATAGCTTTATCGGTGTTTTTTAATTTGATCATGATCCTCTAGAGATTTTTGTTTTTTGCCGAAACGGATCTTTCAAGAGCTGCTATTCCGGGAAGTTTTTTACCCGATAAAAAATCTAGCATCGCTCCCCCTCCGGTAGATAACAAAGAGATCTTTTTTTGCAGGTTATTTTTTATTACAAAATTAGCGGTTTCTCCCCCACCTATTACTTTGAAACCCTTTGTTCTAGTTATCGCCAAAAGGATAGATCTTGATCCTTTTGAGTATTTTTTTTCTTCCGTTTTTCCCACAGGACCGTTCCAGATTATTGTTTTTGCCGAGTTTATTATTTGCGAATAAAAATTAGCGGTTTGAGGACCAATATCGAAATACGAATTCCCTGCCATTACAGAATCCACGGGAATGATTATTTTTTTATTTTTTATCAGATTAACGAATTTGGGATCTTTTATTTCGTTTAAAAAAGAGCTTCCGAAAAGAAAGTATTTGGTCTTATTGGCTAAATTTCTTATTATAGTTATTTTATCCTCAAGCTTGGTTCCGCCGAGAATTACTATAAGGGGTTTTTGGGGGTTTCGAGTTGCCTTGGTCAATCCAGATATTTCTTTTTCTAGTAAAAGCCCGGCAAAACTTTTAATATAATTGGTTATAGCCACCAAAGAAGCATTTTTTCTGTGGGATACAGCGAAGGCGTCATTAATGTAGAGATTCCCGAGTTCCGCCAATTGTTTGGCTAGGACGGCATCATTCTTTTCTTCCCCGGGGAGAAAACGTAGATTTTCTAACATGAATACCTTATTTTTGTTGTCCGCCTCAATTATCTTTTTTATTTTTTTAAGATCGAGTTCGGGAATAAACTTTATATTCATTCCTAATTTATGGGAAACTATCTTTGCGATGGGCTTCAAACTAAGAGAGCTTTCTTTTTTAACCGGCCTTCCCCTGTGACTCAAGATGATTATTTTTGTTTTTTTTGAAAGTAGATATTTTATAGTCGGTAAGACCGCATCTACTCTGAATTGATCGCTTAAAGATTTTAAATTGAGATCAATTCTCAAAAGACAGGTTTTTCCAGCCAAATCCTTTATGCCTAAACTTTTTAGATACTTCATAAGAACGAGCTATTTTATTAAGAACAAAAATTTACTCATTAGGAAAAGTATCAGCCCTAATGCGCAGAATACTACAGATACGATCCAGAAGCGCATTGTTATTTTTGTTTCATGCCAGCCGATAGCTTCAAAATGATGATGGATGGGCGTGGATATAAACACTTTCTTTTTAAATAGCCTTTTACTTGTCATTTGGACTATAACAGAAAGGGATTCAACTACAAGAATGAACCCAAAAAACGGAAGGAATAACGCTGTATTGGTAAGCATAACTATTACGCCCATTGTTATCCCAAGGGCCATAGATCCGGTATCTCCCATAAAAAATCTTGCTGGATAAATATTGAACCATAGGAACGCCAGTAGTGCGCCTATCACCGTTGCACTAAAAGCGGCCAGGTCATATTTTCCGAGAATAAAAGCTATGGCAGCCAAAGATCCAAAAGCAAAAAGCATGACGCCGCCGGCTAATCCATCCAGTCCATCGGTTTCATTTGCGGAAAAAGCGCTGGCTATGATTATGAACATAAATATTGGTATATACCACCAGCCTACATAGATATTTCCTACAAAGGGAATGTATAAAAAGTCCCAACCTAAACGATAATAGAACCAAAATCCGCCTATTGCTGCCAAGATCGTATAAACGATTATTTTTTGCGATACTTTTAGTCCGCCACCGTTAGGTCCTATTCTTAAGGCGCCCAGGGCATCGTCAGCTAATCCTAAAATGGCCGCTATCAACATTGCTGCCAGCGGCAAATATGTTTGGGCCCTGTCTACAAAATTTAAATAAGAGAAAACTCCGCCGAATAGATCGCTCAGTAATAGAATAAATAGTGCTATCAGTAAAACAGTGCTCCAGATTATGATCCCTCCGCCGTTCGGTGTATTTTCTTTGTGTTTGTGAAGACTATAATAAACCGGAGCGGACGCTTGGCTTCGGATTTGTTTGTGTAAGTGGAATTTATCCAGAAATTTTATTAAAAGCGGAATGAACGCCAGCGCGGTCAAAAAGGATATTCCCGCCAATATCAAAATTTTTATTGATTGAGATATCATGTTTTAAAATTCAAATGATCCCTTGATCCAGTTTAGAATATTTTGTGTGTCTGAGAATCTATCATCCGACCCTAATATTATAATTAAAATATTGTGGTTTTGGTAGTTGAATAAAGCAAGAAGATTTTCCTTGGATGCGTCGATCGTTCCCGTTTTCCCTCCAATAAATTCTGGCTGTCCGGAGAAATAGTCGATATTTTTTAATGTTTTTATCGAATGGGAGTTTATTTCCGTCACGGAAAGATTTGCTGGTTTTGTGTAATCAAAAATTATTGGCTTATTGGCTAAAATAAATTCGGTTAATTTTGTAAGGTCTTTTGTAGTTGACTGATTGGACACGGAAAGACCGGTGCAATCATAATAGGTCGTTTCCGACATCCCTATCTTTTTCGCGTAAGAATTCATTTCGGCTATAAAATTTTTCTGCCCGTAGAACTCAGCTATAGCCGCAGCGGCCTTGTTGCTGGAAACGGTAAGCATTATTTTGACGAGGTCTTCGATCGTATACTTCTCTCCAACAGAAAAATTTTCGGTGTTGCCGTTGATGTTAATATCTGTATCTATGGCTGATTGTGAAATAGTGACCACTTGGCCTAAATTGTTATTTTCAAGCGCTACCAGAGCAGTCATTAGTTTTGTGATCGAGGCTATAGCCCAATGTTTGTCGGTATTTTGAGAAAATAGATCTTTTTTGGCGGTCAGGTCTTCTGCGAATGCTATGGTCGTTTTAAGATCTGCCGGATCGACTACCCCCGCCTTTTTAACGGGCTTAGTTTCCACTGATTGATATTGTAATGCGGATCTTGATCCTTGGTAGATCTTTTTTACTTCTAGAGCAGCATATGAATCGATTTTTGGCGATATCGATCCATCTTCGGGTGCGATCGAAGCGGTTAAACTGGTTTTTTTTATGCTGTCTTGGTATGTAGGGTTGTTTTTAGCGCTGCTGTTTCCTTTGGAAAAAAAGACTGACACCAATAGGATCCCCGTGAATAAGAGACTGTAAAAAGTTGATCTAGTTTTCATTTTTCTGATCGGATTCAAAATTAGAATTTTTCTGGTTCGGATCTTCTGTGGATATTTTTTCCGTTTGATTTTGCTGTTTGATCGCTTGTTCGGTTTCCGGCATGAGAACTTCGGCTTTTTCCGAAGTTTGACCTAGCGATGCTTCGTGTAGATTTTTTACGAGTTGTTTGTATTTTTCGTATTCTGGAAGTTCCTCTATTTTTGAAAGGCCGAGCTTTTTGATCAGGTCAAAACTGATGTTGTAAATATAAGCATTGGCTCTTTTGGGGTCAGTGGTTCTTTCTATTAGGCCCCTTAAAAGAAGGTTCCTGACAGTAAAACTTGAGTTTACGCCTCTTATATACTCGATATCGGCGCGACTAACGGGGCCGGCATAGGCAATTATCGATAAAGTTTCCAGTGCGGCAGGCGTCAGGTCTTCTGTAAATTCCTGCTTGACTATATCTTCTAGTAGCTTGGTAAGATCGGGTTTTGTGGCAAGTTGAATTTTGCCGTTATTTTTTACAAGCATTAAGCCTCTATTTTTTCCGTTTAATTCAGTGATCAGGTTATCCAAAGAAATTTCCAGGGATGCTTTATCTATATTTAAAATTTTTGCTAATTTTTCCAGAGAGATCGGTTCGCCATAAGCAAATAATACGGCTTCGATCTTCGCTAAAATACCCTCTTCCATTTTTATTGATAATTTATCGCGGAAGCGATAGTGATTAATTCGACTATTTCATTTTGGTATTTTGTCATTGTTGCAGTTAGTAAGGAGACGCCACTGGAATTATTCTAATCGTTACCAGCGGCGGTTTCGGCGGATCCTTGTTTTTGTTTTATGATTATATCAGAAAACTGTTCGTTCTGCGTAGAGGTTATGAGGCGGTCTCTTATAAGATGAAGTACGGCTAAGAATAAAATGATTATTTCTAGCTTAGACTTTGATTCAGATATTTCCTTAAAGCTATTTTCGATCTTGGTTTTAAATCTGCTAAGCAATTCTTCCATTTTTTCTTTTACGTTCATTACTGCTTTTTTAACATTTTTTTGTTCGGGTATGAGAGCTTGCAGTTCTGTGATGATATTTAAAATAGAATTGGACATGTCGGATATCTTCAGTTTTGCTGGTGGATAAAAAATGGGCGGAAGATTTGAAAATAATTCTCGGCTAAAACAGGATCGTTGGTCCTCCCATAACTCTTTGATATTTGATGCTGCGTTTTTTTCTCCGGTAGACGATTCGCCTCTGGCGGAAAATTCTTTATAGATCTTAAGGCGCAGTTCCAAATCTTGAACGTCTCTTTCTTCTTCTTCGGTAAGCTCTAACGATGGTAAGAGGGCTTTTGATTTTATAAGTAAAAGCTTTGACGCTATCACTATAAAATCAGAGATGACGCTGGGATGAGCATTTCCCTCTGCTAATGTTTGAAGATATTCTAGGAAATCGTTTGTTATTTCCGCTAGATTCACAGCCGTAATCTCCATCCGTCTTTCTTCTATTAACTCGAGTAGTTTTTCCAAGGGGCCGGAAAATTGGTCAATTTTTATTTCGTATTTGGCGTCGGTTCCCATTTCTTTTTATGCTTTTATTGATGCGGCAACAGCGCTTCTTTTGTGTAAACATTTGACGGGCTCCACAGCATCCATCCTTGTTTTGATAAATCGGTGGCTTTGGTAGTTGACGCTGCATCATAAACTGCCTGTATTTGCGCTTTCACTTTTACGGCATCGTAAGTAGCTCCTAGGTTAAAGTCTTGCAGCCAGGGCCGGAATTGCACATTCGTCATTTTTACGGTCGTCGTAGATTCTTCAAATGCTTTGAGGCGTTTATCTGCTTCAAGCATTGAAGTATAGACAACATCATATGGGTATAGTGCCGGATTGGCGTGTCCATTGAATCCATTATTGTAATGGGATGGATAAACCATAGGTGCTATATAGTCAAAATATGGAAAGGCGTCATCTAGATTCTGGCCTATTCCCAAGTCATCGGTATGTAGAGTTGTATAGCCAAACAGATCTGCTGAAAGCTTTGCTTCAGGCAAGCTTTCGCGGAGATATTTGAAAAAACTGTTCATGACCTGTCTCTTAGTTTGTGTTTTTGCATCGTAAAATGGATAACGAATATCTGCCATATTTCCATCCGAAGCGAATCTGATGTAGTCAAAATTAATTTCATCAAATCCCCTATCCAGGGCATCTTTAGCAATAGCGATGTTATAGTCCCAAACTTCTTTTGAGGATTGGTCCATCCAGGAAATTCCTTTGTAATCAGTCCAAACTTTGTTTTTAGAAATGCTTTGCAGAGCCAAATCGGGCCTGGCTTTTGAAAATGTTTGGTCTTGGAAAGTAGCCATTCTTCCGATAACATAAATTCCGTTATCGTGAAGTTTTTTGATCAGAGCATTCGGTTTTGCGATTTTTATTACTCCGTCGCTGTATTTATTTACTTCAGGAATATTTGTCTTGTAACTTATTTCTCCGGTATAGTCTTTTATATCAATAACTACTGCATTTATTTCAGTATTTTTAGTTAGGGCGATTAAATTATCAACTGCTTTTGCGCTACCGCCAGACCATCCGGTAAAATACACCGCCTTAATAATCGCCGGAGGGTTAGCTAGTTTTTGTTGCGGGCCGATATCGGCGTTGGGATCGGTTGGCGCAACTGTAATTTTTTCAGCTACAACATTTTCTTGAGCCGCAGTTTTGGAAATATCGGATAAAGACAGATTGAGTTTGTTATTGGTTGTGAAAAACAAATATAACCCAAGACCGCTGGCTATTAAAATAAAAAAATATATAAATTTCTTCATACCTGATTAATAAAATTATATCTTATTTTTTGAGCTTTGTAGAGGGTATTGTAATAAATTATATATTTTATAAATTCATAGTGTGTGGCATAAAATTCAAAAAATGGAAAATGACTGATTAAAGTGTTAAAATTAAAAAATATCTTTATGTTGGCGCTTTACAGAAAATATCGTCCCAAAAAACTTTCTGAACTTTTGGGTCAGGAGCATATAATTGAGATTTTAAGAAATGCCGCCAAGCAGGATAAATTCGCGCACGCTTATTTATTCTATGGCTCTCGCGGTTCTGGCAAGACCACGACTGCCCGTCTTTTAGCTAAGTTGGTAAATTGCGAGAAAAGACAAAAGGACGTTAAATTCAGGGAAAAAGGAGAGCCGTGCAATGAGTGCCGTGCTTGTACCGAAATTGATTCTAATCAGGCGATGGATGTCGTGGAAATCGATGCGGCTTCTAATCGTGGCATAGATGAGATCAGGGATTTAAAAGAAAGCGTGAAGTTGTCTCCTTTTTATTTTTCTAAAAAAGTTTTTATTATTGACGAGGTTCATATGCTTACTCGCGAGGCATTTAATGCCCTTCTAAAAACATTGGAGGAGCCGCCGGCGCATGCGGTATTTATTTTAGCCACAACCGAATACGAAAAGCTTCCCGCAACTATCTCCTCCAGAACTCAGAAATTTAATTTTAAAAAGCTTGCTATCGGCGATATTTTAAAACAATTAGAAATTGTTTCCAGAGAAGAAAAAATTAAAATATCCGCCGATGCTTTGGAGCTGATAGCCGCTTTAGGCGAGGGCAGTTTAAGGGACGCCCTTTCCCTTTTGGATCAGATAGCTTCGATGGATTCTAGTATTGAATTAAAAGATGTTGAAAGGATTGTAGGAAAGATTGGTTATAAAAAAACCGCAGAATTAGCCGAACTTTTACTTAGGGGTGATTTGGAAAGTTCTTTGAGTTATTTATCTCAAATAAACGAAGAGGGTTATAATTTGCCGCAGCTTGGTAAGGATATGATTCATTATTTGCGCCGGACGTTGTCTTTAAAATTAAGTCCCGGAGTTGAAGAGTTGTATAAAAAGGAATTAACCGCTGACAATTTAGCATTGCTTAAGAAACATTCGGACTTAATAAATTCTGAGCGTCATATAAATCTTTTAAAATCTTTTATCCGCGCTTATTCGGAAATGCGCTATTCCCCATTCCCTATTGCTCCATTAGAAGTAGCCATAATAGAGAATTTAAAAGATTGAGTTTATTGAAAGGTTTAAGTACTTTTGTAATAATTTTGATTTAATAATTGTTGGGTTTTTAGCTATATTTTTAAATTTTACTGGTATTGACTTTTTATAAAAATAGTTATATTATAAAAGCTAATAACGCACATAAATAATTTAATAAACAGACGGGAGGATATAGTATGATACAGAAAGTAATGTTGTTTACACTGTTTATGGGATTTGCCCTTCAGACAAATGCCCAGGTAGTTTCCTCGGATTCTTTAAAAGCCGAGATTAGCCAGGCCAACAAAGTGCTTCCCCTTGAAAAAGTGGATAAGCACGGAGTGCCCGTGGTTGACCAGAAGTTCAGCGTTGCCTTGGCTCTGGGTAATGGCTATGAGCTAAAAGATAGTAAGTACGACACGTTGCCGGGGTGCGGCAATAGTATTACTTCTTCGGTGAGGCTCGGCTATGCGCTCTCAAAGTATGTGGAAATTCAGGTAGAGCGTTCGGCAACCAGTGACTTCGTGTATAGGTACGGCGGAGGTGGTTATGTATGGACGGATGACATAAGTGCATACCTGAAGTACAAATTTAAGCTTAGTGCAACAGCGCTGAACCTGAACCTTAAGCTGGGTTTGCCGATAGTGGTAAAAGGAGTAACTGTAAAGCCGTATGTGGTTAAGAGCCTTATCGGAACGGGCCGGATAAAAGCCTCCTCCGAGTTGGGCGAGCTTGATAGTTATGGGCAGCCGTTCTATAGCTCGCATTTCTCATACAATCCAACGGCGCAGGTGTCCAAAATAGGAGGTGGTATTGAAGTTACGGTGTATGACCATATTTCCTTGTTTTGGGAGCAGAGCTGGTGGAAAATGGAAGCGTGCTTGAAATTAGAAAAAATTGTAATAGCTCATTCAGAAACGTTATTTGGAGTCTCTGTGGGATTCTAAAAAAATAAAGCCCGCGATTCGAAAGAATGCGGGCTTTTTTAATAGATTAATAAAGCCAATTGCTCTTCTTACATTTATGACTATTGTCATCACAGGTGTATCCGCTATCGCAACTTCCGCAACCATAACTATTTCCGCACAGATCGGTTCCGGATCCGCACTCATAACCATTGCAAGCAAAAGACTTATTACATTGAGCCGGATCAATCAAGCATTTTCCGTAATCAGAGACATAAACATTTGATTGGCACTTATAACCGGATCCGCAACTGGCACCGTATATATTTGCGGAATAAGACCACCTCATCGGATTATTTAGACAATTAGTAGCTGTTTGTTGAAAGTTGGCTATACAACTATTCTCAGGACTCCAAATAGGAGAACAGGTTCCATGTATAACTTTTTGAGTTCCACAATTATCGGTTAGTGTTATGTCGCCATAAAGCTTTGGAGCGTCGGCATCGGAATATGATTTATCCCATGATGTATGTATGCAATTGACGGATATTGAAGAGTTTGTGAGCTCTTTCCATTGTTCGGTTCCATAGGCATCATATTTACTAATTACAAAATTCCACGTTCCTGCAGCCGCGTTAGTTAAATCACACTGCATTGGCAGTACATTGCCGGCCTCATCTTTGCCTGGTATCCAGCCATTATTAAGATCATACTCATGAATAGTAAAGCATTTGATTAATTGATTGTCTTTCATTAATTCTACGCTTGCTCCAAACAATGAATTACTGCTTTCTATTTTATTTATAGATATCGGACCATTGTTTCCAATAGTTGTGGTTGGCATTGTTAAAGTTACATCATTTGTTGATGGAGGAGTTATTTTAAACAAGGTTGTTGATGCCGATGATAGTAAGTTTTGAGCTCCACCAGGATTGGTTACTTTTATATCATAATTTCCATAACCCATATCATATAATGGACATAAGCCCGTTAATGTTTGTCCGTTATCGCTTACAACAAAATCATTATTTCCGCTTTGATCAAGACAATTAACTTCGGCAATTAATCCGCCACTTGCATTTTTTTCTATTAAGGAAACTGTCGCACCTTGTTGAAATCCAACGCCGGTTAATGTCATCGGGAAGAATAAATTATTTAAACCTTTCACCATTAAACTATATTTTTCTCCTTCAAAACTTATCCAACCAAAATTTTCGCTCCAAGCATATCCGGAAATACTGCCATCACTATGCAGCATAGACTTATAGGTATTGCCAGATAAGTGAATCCAGCTATTATCTGACAAGATTTTTGCCCACCCGTTTAATAATTTGATGGTTGTAAATGGAGTGGAAAAATTATCAATTTGGGCGTTGCAGGTTCCGGAAGGGCACCCCGTTAGATCAGATGTATTAAAACTTATCCAACCGATCTGATCATTCCATGCATAGCCAGACAATTGTCCATTACCGTCAATAGAAACTTTATAATTTGATGTATTACAAACATTGGTATTTTCGCAATTAAAACTTATCCAACCGATCTGATCATTCCAGGCATAATTAAAAAACTCTTTTGTTGTAGACGATGCAACGCTTTGCGTATTTACAGTTGTTGATGCAATATCTTGTGCATTCGTTAAAGAAATTTTAGGTAAAAAATAAAACGAAAATAAAGCTAGTCCAAATAAAGCGACAAAAAAAGGAATTAAAACTTTTTTTTCTGCTTTGGGCATAATAATTTGTTTAATTACCAAATGGATTTTCTCCTGCTCGCCAAACTTTTTTAGTAACTGTTATTTGCGAGGCCAGCATATATGTACCCGGATATTCGGTATTATCAGAGGGAATTATGGTTAAGTAATCTTCGGGAGATAATTCTGCGGCTGTCATGGCATTGCCACCATCATCAACAATTTTCGTGTTTTTGCCTATTTCGATATATTTTATCTCTTCTTGAAAAGCGGCATTTGCTCCGGCGGTTATATCTGATTTTAAATTTAAATAACCAGAGACTATTAGAACGGTATAATCATTGCTGCTAGTTGCTATTTTCGAGTTAATTTTAGACACTAGGGACCCGGAGAACGAAGCAAAATCTTCGGGATTATATTTTCCAAATATTTTGCCATTGTTATCAACCGCAAAGGCAGAAAGTTGCGTTGACGGATTTATTGTATTCGTTGTCGGTGTAGCAACGGGTGAAGCGGGCGTCGCTGTTGCCGTTGAATTATTATTTACAGCGGAATTTTTGGTAGCAGATTGCGAGAATAAAAAGAATAAAGCAATTGTTAATGCTAATAGCCAAAGCGCAAAAACAGTTCCGGCAATATTTAATATTTTTCCCTCTTTTTCCATTTTAGTTAATTATTTTTTTAATTATTTAATTACACCAAATATGCCAGAAGCCATACTGTTGCAGTTGGTTAAGCTTGGCAGTGTTGGCCGTTGGATTGCTATCGGTATATTTAGGAAGATTATAATAATCATAGTCCATTTCGCCGTGTCCACCGCAAGAACCAAGATTGCCGCTATTTCCGGCATAGATATGTTGATATAAGGAGTGATCGTATTGTATGGGCTTCGCGTAAACAGCGCATTGGCGATTAGCCACATCGTAACTAAGGCATACCGGAGAAGTAGATATCTTGGGCGAATCATTACTCAAACAAATTAATCTTTTGCTGTATTTATTTCCCCAATCAAAACCTCGTATTAGACTTAAATTATTAATACTTCCATCACTATTTGTTGTAACGGTGTGATTATTTAATTTTGCCCAGCCAGTAGAATCTGTAATGTAAGCTATCATATTTGCAGCATGCCCCCCCCTTGTGCAGGCTGAATCAACGTTCCATGTGTTTACATTTTGAGTTACATCAACAGTGTATTCTGGAACGCCGTTACAATCAGCATCTTTTCCGGAATTGTATTGCGGCGCAGCCCCTGGATGAACAGATGCGTCGTTGTCGTTGCTGTCGCCTTGTGCCGGAGTATAGCCGTCACTATCTTTATCGATATAAAGAGTAAGAGATTTCGTTGTCGTAGCTCCGGAAGAATTCATATAATCAATTACAAAATCCTTAGCGTGAATAACGCCATTTTGTAAAAAACTGGAGATTCCGCCGACATTACCATTCGGTGGAGTATTGATTGGCTCGTTCCAGGCGTAAGAAACCAAACCAGCAGTTAAAACTCCGACCGTAATTATAAAACTTCCTATTAATATTTTTTTCATATGTAAAATTATTTATTTAATTTAGTTTAATTATACTGCCCCCCCCTGTTATGCAAATCTTTAGTAAGTGAATAACTTAATCTAATTAAAAAAATTGCATTTTGAGATAATTTATTGTAAAATATTTATCCTAATGAAAAAAATCAGAAACATAGCTATCATTGCCCACGTTGACCATGGTAAATCAACTTTAGTTGACGCCATGATGAGACAATCCGACACAGACTTAGGAAGATTGGGCGATCAGGAAATGATAATGGATTTTAACGATCTTGAAAGAGAGCGTGGTATTACTATTTTCTCTAAAAATGCTGCGGTTTACTATGGCGATACAAAAATAAACATCATAGACACTCCGGGACATGCCGATTTTGGCGGTGAGGTTGAACGTGTTTTAAATATGGCTGACGGCGTTTTGCTTTTGGTTGATGCGCAGGAAGGTCCCATGCCTCAAACCAGATTTGTTTTAAAAAAGGCTTTGTCATTTAATCACAAGGTTATTGTAGTTATAAATAAAATAGATAAACCGAATGCGCGCATTAATTATGTCTTGGATAAAGTTTTGGATTTGTTTATCGAATTGGGCGCTAACGATGAACAATTAAACTTCCCTATTGTTTATGCGGCTTCTAAACTTGCTAAGGCCGGATTAACCCCAGAACTAGATAAAATGACCGACGTCAGACCGGTTTTTGACGCTGTTTTGAAATATATACCGGAGCCAAAATTTGATCCAACGGCTCCATTGCAAATGATGGTTGTAACTGTCGGCTACGATAATTATAAGGGCAGAATAGGAATTGGAAGAATTTATCAAGGTATGATAAAAAACTCTCAGCAAGTCATGCATATTTCCAGAGAAGGTAAAAATAAAATTGCAAAAATAAGTAGTTTGATGACTTTTGTAGGGCTTGGCAAAGTTGAAGTTGGTGAATGCGAAGCCGGCGATATAGTAGCTATAAGCGGCATAGACAATATAAATATCGGAGATACTATTGCCGATATAAATAATCCTCTAGCTCTTCCGCCGATCAGCATTGAAAAGCCTACCGTAAAAATGATATTTAGCGTGAACAACTCCCCTTTTGCGGGCGAAGAGGGCGATTATTGCACATCTAGAAATTTAAAAGAGAGATTGGAAAAAGAGCTGGACAATGACGTAGCCCTAAGGGTTGATGCCGGTAAATCAACGGATGAATTTATAGTGAGTGGTCGCGGCGAACTGCATCTCGGTATTTTAATTGAAACAATGAGGCGTGAAGGATATGAGTTTCAGGTTTCTAAACCGGAAGTTATTTTAAAGGAAGAGGGCGGTAAAACTATGGAGCCGGCAGAAGACATTTGGATTGAAGCTCCGGAAAAATATTCCGGAATGATTATTGAAAGGATGAATAACCGAAAAGGATCGATGAAAAATATGAGCGTTGAAAATGGTATAGTAACTTTTCACTTTAATATTCCAACGCGTGGTTTGATAGGTTTTAGAAATGAATTTATGATCGAAACCAAAGGTTTGGGAATAGTCAATACTCTGTTTTCCGGATATATTCCTTTTGTTGAGGGTCTCAAAACAAATCCTCATGGTTCCATTATAGTTCACGAAACCGGAGTGACGACTGCATATGGGCTTTTGATAGCTCAGGAGCGTGGAGAAATGTTTGTCGGTCCTGGCACTAAAGTTTATGAGGGTCAAGTTGTCGGTCAAAATGCAAAAGCTATGGATCTGCCCGTGCATGTATGCAGGCAAAAGCAACTGACTAATTTTAGGGCCAAAACCGACGCCGTAACCAATGACCTGATTCCTCCTCGGGCTATGAGTTTGGAGCAACACTTAGAATATCAAAACAGGGGATGAAGTGGAA
>JAMCXE010000045.1 GCA_023474975.1 Patescibacteria group bacterium | reverse complement strand
GAAAAATATATAAATATGAAGAAAATAAGAATTTTACTCTCCCGCGTATAAGATCATTCACGATAATTTCACCCGACTTAGGCATTTTCATTCTCACGACATAAGACTTTTTACCATCCACGTCTTTTATGCTTATACCGGATTCTCGACAGTGACCAGAATACATCGGCGGCCGGCCAGCTTTTATCTGAGCCTCCTGCTCTGCGGCCAGTTGTTCTTTTGTGCATGTACAAATATAAGCATGTCCCCTTTCAACCAATTCGATGGCTTTTTTCTTATAAATATCCAAGCGCTTAGATTGGATCATTATATTTTCTTTGTTGTCCGGGTATAAACCGAGCCATTCTAAAGATCTTATAATACGCTCCACCGATCCTTCGACATACCGCTCTCTATCCGTGTCTTCTATTCTTAATAAAAAACTTCCATCATTATGCTTGGCAAATAAATAATTAAAGAAAGCGGTTCGGGCTCCTCCTATATGAAGCTCTCCGGTCGGACTGGGTGCAAATCTCACAACAACTTTTTTCCTACGCAAAAAAATATTAAGAAAATTATACATATGTATTTTTAATTTTTGATAATTATTCCATCTAGCGAAAGTAGATAAGCTGCGATCCTATCTGCCGAAAAAGGTTTGTAAAAAGCGTATGCCGCTTCGGACATTTTTTTTAATACATCTGGGCTAGAAATTTCTTTTTCCAAATTAATAATAACCAGATGACTCAAAAAATTTTCCTGTTCTATCACTATAGCCGCCCCCGCCTTTTTAAGCTCTATCGCATTCAATCGTTGGTGATCGTTAGCGGCATCGGGAAGAGGAACTAAAATTGCTGGACGCCCGAAACACGCCAACTCGAAAATAGTTCCAGAGCTTGCACGTGCCAAGACAAGATCAGAAGCGATATAAGCATCTCTTAAATTTTCATCAAAATAAGCAAATGGCTTATAATTACTTTTTATATTTTCCGGAAGAGCCTGGCTCAAAAAATCATAATCGGATTTAAATTCTTTAAAGTTATCCCTTCCAATTTGATGTAAGATCTGAAATTTCGCAGCCAGCGCTTCAATGTTCTTAAGAATGAATTCATTTATGGCTACAGCGCCTTGAGAGCCGCCCAAAACCAATAAAACCGGTAAACCGGGGGCAAATCCGAACTTTTCTATCGCTTCTTTTTTTTGGGAATCGGAAATTTTAATAACATCGCCGGAACCATTTTCGGCGGTTAATTCGTCCCGCACGGGATTACCAACTATCTCGGTGTCCTTACCCTGAAAATACTCTTTTGCTGAATTAAAAGCCAGGAAAATTTTTTTGGAAAATTTACCGCTTATTAAATTAGTTAGGCCGGGAGCGCTGTCGGACTCATGTATAACAACGGGGATGGAAAAAAATCTGCAAACGAACAAAATGGGGAGCGATCCGGGACCGCCCTTTGAAAAAACCGCATCAGGCATAAATAAAAAAACTTTCCATAAAGACTGAAAAATCGCCGCAAAAAATTTAAAAATATCCAAAAAATTTTGTAAAGAAAAATATCTTCTAAGTTTGCTCGAAACGATGCTCTCACATCTAACCCCGTTAGCTATCAAGATATTTTTGTATCCACCGGCATCGCCAAAATATCTAAGATCGAGCTCTACATTGCCATGTTCTTTTGTTAATTGCTCAATCTTCTGTGCAACTGCTATTAATGGATAAATATGGCCTCCACTGCCTCCGCCAACTAATAAAATTCTTATTTTCTTCATATTTATATATTTTTCTAATTATTCTTAGATATATTAACTATTATACCCGAAATCAGCATAAAAATAGCTAACGCCGTTCCCCCATAACTTATAAAAGGCAGAGTAACTCCAGTTAGCGGCAATAGGCCAGAAATAGCGCCCATGTTCATAAAAGCTTGGATACCAATTATCGATCCGAAGCCAAGAAGCAACATCTGACCAAATTTATCCCTAGTCTTCATCGACAAAATAAATACCCTGATGATTAGAACAAGAAAAGAGATCAATAAAGCCACACTTCCAACAAAGCCTAATTCTTCAGCTATAACCACAAAGATCGAATCGCCTATCGGCTCCGGCAAATAGTATATCTTCGCGACCGACTGCCCATAACCAACTCCAAGTAAATTTCCCGACCCTATAGCATTGAGCGCTTGGTTAATATGATAGCTCGCACCCTGAGTATTTTGATTCGGATCAATAAAGCTCTTTATCCTTTGCCACCGATAAGGCGTAATATAAGAAACCAACAAAAGAAGGGCAGCGCCAAGAACTATAGTGCTGATGATATAGGATATCCTTGCACCGCTAGCAAAATAAATTATCAAGGCCGAAGACATCAAAATAGCAACCGTGCTGGTAGATGGCTGGATAAGCAAAAGAAAGGATGTTAATCCGCAGATTCCAAGAAATGGCAGGTAGCCAGTCAAAAAATTATTCTTTCTTTTTTCCGATCCACTTAGCCACGCTGCCAAATATATTACAAATGAAACTTTTAAAACTTCGGATGGCTGAAAAACCAACGGGCCAAATTTCAACCATCTATCAGCCCCACCAGCCGAAACTTTAAAAGGAGAGAAGATCAGGAGCAGTAGCACTATACTAAAAATAAACAACCAAACCGAAATTTTCTTCCAATTTTGATAGTAAAAATTTGAAGCAAAAAGAAAAAGAGCTAGCCCGGGAACCAGTCCGTAAATTATCTGATGGGTAAGATAATAGTAGCTATCTCCGAATTTGGTGGTAGCTAAATCAGAAGAAGCACTTGCCAACATGATCAATCCAAAAGCTATGATAACAAAAATAAAAACTATGATCAAAAAATCGGGCTTATGTCTTCCACTAACATTTTTTATTCCAAACATATTAAGATCAATTATCGAGTAAATTTAATTTACCGTTATAAATAACTCCACTCACTTTGCCGTTCTTTAATAGTGTCAGATCAGCAAAATATCCTTCTTTTATCGTCCCCCTTTCTTTCAAGCCAAAGATCTGGGCCGGCAATGACGTTATCTTTTTAACTATCGACTCGATAGGAATGCCCTGAGTAGAAAGTAATTCTATGTATTTCGTAAAAGTAGATGTGGCCCTGTCCATTTTCAGGCTGCCCCCATTTTTTCGAAGTGGCATGCTTGCGCTATTCGTACCTATTAAAGAGCGCGGATGGTTCAAAAGAGATATTATTACATCAGAATTTAAAGATTTGGACATCAACCTTGCTTTCATTTTTGTAGATTCCATAAGCTCTAAAACAACTAGTGCAATATCTTTCTGCCTAGTCATTGAAAGCTCCACTAAACTTTTTCCTATCAATACCTCCTGGCCTCTAGCATCAGCTACGATCATTTCTTCCAAATTCATTTTTTTGAGCTCCTGGATTATCAGCTTTCTCTTTTCGGCATCTTTTATATTTTCGATCATCACTTCAACGAATTCGCTTTGTGCCCAATACGGCAAATATGTGTAAATGGGAAAAATAGTTTCAGTGAATGGATTGGTACTAAAATAAATGTTTGAATCAACAAGACTTTTGTCTATCAAATTCAGCGCCTCTTCAAACTGCTTCTCGTAACCCCTAAAAGAGCGGAGATGACTTATCACCGTCTTAGCTCCGGTATCTCGGCTCATCATCAAGGCCTCCTCCACCGATCTAACCAATTCTTCTTTTTCATTACGAAGATGAGTGGTATAAACTCCATCATGCTTAGCAACGAAAGAAACTATTTTCTTTATTTCGGAATATGGTACAAATTTTGAATCCAAAAAACCCAAACCAGTTGAAAGACCCAGTGCGCCCTCCCGCATCGCTTTATCCAATATTTTTAGAAATATCTGAATCTCCGGTTCGGTCAGATCCCTTATTTCCGGACCACCGACAATATCTCTTCGAACCGTTGAGTACCCTACTAAAGTTTCAAAATTAACACCCGGATTAACCCTCCCTAAAACGCGTTTTAATTCAGATACGGATATCCAATCAACATTTATCCTTTCGGTGTCAGACCACTGTTCCAATGAAGCAAGCGATCCGTATATTAGAGGTGCAAGTGAAGCGCCGCATTGACCGCCTATTACGGTAGTTACCCCCTGAGCAACAAGATCCTTCTGGGCCGGATTGGTAAATAAGCTTAAGTAATGATCGGAATCATTTGTAACATCGATAAAGCCGGGGGCAACGATCAACCCCAATCCATCAATAACCTCATCCGTCTTTTTTTTAACAAAATTTTTACCTATAGCGGAAATCTTAGATCCATTTATCAGAATATCTCCCAAAAACGGCTTAGAACCACGACCATCAACTATTTTTGCTTGTTTAATGAGAAGCATGCCAAATTTGTATAAGTTTTGGAGCTCAATCTGTAGCGACAAAAATTATCTACAAATTTGAGCACCCGCCTAAGTTTTGCATTGCAAAATTTTAGCGAGCAAATAAAGTTTTCCAAGACAAAACTTTATTTAATTATATCATTTTAAAGCGCAAATAAAAAAAAACCGGCAATATTTAATGCCGGCGCGATCTTAATGGTCGCGCTAGACCTCATGTCTTTCTGTGCCATATTTCATCCTAGAAAGATTTTTTATCTCCTCTCTTATTGCCGGATTGCCCTTTGCCGGAGGAATGGTTTTTATATTGAACGGTTTTGAAGTTTCATTATTTATCATAATCTTTACATAAGCATTGAAGTTGTCCATGTTCATCAGATCATTCTTAGTAAAAATAGGAGAAAATTGCTTTTCTAAGAACTCGGCATCGTTCGGTCCTACGCGAAAAGCTATGATCGATCCAACGTTACCAAAAACAGAATCACGTATCTTTTCTTGAAGTTGAGCTATAAATTGATGGGCAATTATCAAATTTAAACGATACTTTCTGGCCTCGGAAAGAATAGTAACGATGGAATCGGTAGTAAAATTCTGAAATTCATCTATATAAAGGTTAAAATCCTTTCTCTTTTCGAGTGGTATATCAGCGCGGCCAAAAGCAGCCATCAAGATCTTGCCGACGATTATCATTCCCAGTAAACTCGCATTTAAGTCGCCTATTCGCCCCTTAGATAGGTTAACCAATAAGATCTTACCGCTATCCATTATCTCCCTAAAATTTAGCGTAGATCGAGATTGGCTAATTATCGGGCGCATATAATCATTTGAGGTAAAACTGGTGAACTTTGAGGTTATATATGGGGTAATGTTCTGAAGCGAAGCTTCTCCGCCAGCGGCAAGCGCCTCCTTTTCCCAAAAATCCTTAACAACACTATCCTGGCAACGTTCCAGTTTAGCTTGCCTATATTCAGGATCGGCAAAAATTCGCGGAACATCCATAAGTGTTGGAACCTCATATTTGGCGTCTCCCATAAGAAGCAAGAGCGACTGTCTTAAATACTGCTCAAACATAGGTCCGCCGGTAGCTTTCAAATCATAGAGTTTATCAAAAATACCCAATATCTCGTTAACTATAAAAGTTTTTTGCTCCGGCCGATCTAAATCGTACTCAAGCATATTTAGACCAATGGGCCTCATCAGATCCGACGGATCAAAAATTATCACATCGTCACGCCGATTCTCCGGAATCAAATCTAAAATATCATCGACCAAATCTCCATGAGGATCTATTATGGCAAATCCTTTTCCGCTAAGCACATCGCTATCCGCCATATTTTTTATCAAAACCGATTTTCCGGTACCGGTTTGACCGATCACATAGATGTGTCTACGCCTATCTTCTTCGGATATATAAACCATCCTCTCTTCTTTTCTAAAAATACTCTTTCCTATCAAAACACCTTCTTTTGGAAGATTGGACGGAGGCGGAACTTCATGGAATTTTATCCACTTAACTCTTGGTATCTCGGTCAGCGAGGTGGGCAAATGAAAAATACTGGTAAGCTCATCCGTACCCAACGTCATCGCCTGACCGTCATCAAACTCGCGGAAAATATATTTAAAAATAAAATCGCTTTGATTGCGTGGCTTGTTCGGCTTAAGTTCGTTTCTAAGAGGAGCCGAGAATTGATCGAAAGAGCCCACAAGCCCACTGAGCATCTCCTCGGCCCTGAATTGACTGGGAGCTGAAACGATGAGTCTCACATTAACCGAAAAGATTGGCTTAGAAAGTTTTTTCTCGATCACCTTCACAGCCTCTTCATCAACTATCAGAGGCTCCGTAGACTCCTTTTTATTTTTTTGAGGATTAAAAGCCCTATCGATATCTTTCATCGTTATAGCAACGCTTTCAACTTTTATCGCATCTTCGAATTTCTTACCCTTTTTTAATTTTTCTATTACCCTTAAAGCATTCTTTTTAAATTGCTTCGGCCCTGGTTTTATCAATACCTGTAATGCCACACCCTCGCCCAAGGACTCTATCTTAGACAGATCGCTTAAAATCGGCAAAAAAGTATCGGTCTGAGCCTCTTCGAATGTTCTTATGGGTAAAACGGAATTTTGTTTCTGTTTAAAATATACGCCCGTAGAAAATCCGGCGTTGTTGAATATATTGTAATCATCTACCTCCTCAACCTGCGCATCGGGCCATAAACCCTGTATTTGGCGCATTACGAATTGCATCGAATCTCCAGGAACCGCTACATAAAAAAATATCTCTTCGCCAATATAGTTTACCGCCGACTCAAAAGAAAAAGGAACTTTCAGATTGACCAAAATACTAACCAGTTGGCCGGATAAATTCACCTCTTTCACCCAATCATCTTTTTCGGCTTTTTCATATTTTTTTGCCAATTTTATAGACAAAAGCCTGAGCTTCAATGCATCCATAAAATATTTACGCCTAATCTTTTTGACAATAATATAAAAAACAAAGCTCGCCGATACAATTATAAAAATAATAAAGCTTAAGCTAAGAAAGTTCATTTTTTATTTTAATAGACCCCTCTTTTTTAATTCTTCGTATAATTTTGACGTAAGCGCATCGTGAAAGGCATCTAAGATAAAAGGACCGGATTTCGCAGCTTCCTTAGCCGATCTTTCTATACCCTCGGAAAACGCCAAAGAAATAAGACCCTCAACCCTGTTTTTAACCTCTGCCGGCTCAGAAATTAAATAATTTGGAAGGGTTTTTATCTCGTCCAAAACCGATGCTTGTTTTTGAGAGCTAGCGCTCGGCGCAACTGGTCGGCTATATCCGGACACAAGAACATCTTTAATATGGGACTCTTGAATATTTTCTATTTTATTTTTTACTTGATGATCTTTTACCTCCTTTGAAAATCTTTGCAAATCTTTTTCAAATGGCGTTTGCTCAAAATTTATATTCATATCGTGTCAGTGAATATTCGATGTTTTTTAATATTTACGACTTAAGTTTTTTAGATATCCGCACAATTCAGAACTGGCTAGATCTCTACTGCCCATTATGCAAATATATTATAATTATAGTACAAAACCAACATAACCATGACAAAAAAAATACCTCGGCCAGCTTATTTTCTTATAGCAATATTAATTATAGCCTCGTTCTTCAGGCTTTACAATTTAAGCGGTCAAAATGCCACGCCCCCAGGCCTTTATCCGGACGAAGCCATGAATGGCAACAATGCCATAGAAGCTATGCAAACAGGTAATTTCAAGGTTTTTTATCCGGAAAATAACGGACGAGAAGGACTTTTTATGGATATTCAAGCTCCATTTATAGCGATCTTTGGCAATACGCCCTTTTCTCTAAGATTGCCGAGCGCAATTTTTGGTATCCTCACCGTTCTTGGAATTTATTTTTTTGCGGCAGAATTATTCGCAAATCAAACCATTGGTCTCTTAGCATCCTTCTTCACAGCCATTTCTTTCTGGCACATAAATTTCTCTCGAATCGGCTTTAGAGCTATTTCAGCGCCATTTTTTCTGGTCTGGGGATTATATTTTTTATTGCTGTGCTTTAGAAAAAGTTTTAAAGAAAAAACTCCACTGAAAGAACATCACACCGCTTGGCTTCTAGCCGCCTTAAGCGGCATAGTTTATGGCCTTGGATTTTACACCTACATCGCCTATAGAGCCACGCCTCTTTTAGTTCTTGTCGTTTTCGCGATCTGGTATTTCTTGAACAGAGAAAACAAAAAAAAGATCCTAGAAGTTTTAGGTGTTTTTACTTTATTTACTTTTATCGTCGCAGCGCCCCTGGGAATTTATTTTTTGCATAATTCTCAAGACTTTTTAGGCAGAACTTCGCAGATCTCAATTTTTTCCGCAGCATCACCGATCAAGGAATTGGGCATAAATATTTTAAAAACTTTGGGAATGTTCAATTTTTCCGGAGATCGGAATTGGCGGCAAAATTTTGCCGGACAGCCGGAAATTTATTGGCCGGTCGGCATTATGTTCGTTTTCGGAATTTTATATGGGATCAGACAAATCATCCGCAAACACGGAAAAGAATTCATTATCTTATTTGTCTGGTGTATAGCAGCAGCGGCACCGGTCGTAGTTTCAGATGAAGGCATACCGCACGCACTAAGATCGATATTGTTGATCCCGCCGGCATTTATTTTTGCGGGAGTTGGAACATATAAACTTTTTGAGATCCTGCGCCATCATATGTCAAAATTTTATCGCCGACACGATGAACTCATAAAAAATACCTTCCTATTGCTCTGCGCGGCTCTCATTGTTCAGACTTATAGTTATTACTTCATTGAATGGGGCCAGAATCCGAATGTCAGCGGCGCATTCACTCAAAGCTATGTGGATATGGGAAATATGATCAACTCCTTACCAAAAGATCGGATAAAGTATGTTGTGGTTAAAGCCGGCGGAGTTCCTGTCCGAGGTATTCCGATGCCGGCACAGACAGTAATGTATATAACAAATACCTTTACTCTTAAAAACCAATTGGAAAAAAACATTCATTATCTCCTGCCAGGTCAAGAAAAAGATATTTTTGAAAACGACGCCCTATTTTTCTATCTTAAATAAAAAAATTTCGCTCTTAAGCGTTACTTCCAGCTATATATCCGGTCGTCCAACAAAGCTGAAGGCTGTATCCGCCGGATGGACGGTTTATATTTAGCGTATCGCCAACTATAAATAATCTTGGCACCACCCTAGATTCCATTGTTTTAAAATTTACTTCATCTAACGCAACGCCTCCGGAAGATACTATCGCCTTGTCCGGTCCCAATAAACCTTCAACACGCATCGTAATTTCTTTCATATATTTAACTAGCTTCATCCTGTCTTCGTGGCGCACGCTGTGATCGGCGGTTTCTCCGTCTATTTTAGCCATTTCAAGAATTTCCGGCACCAGCGCCACCGGAACCAGCGCGCTTAACGAATTTTTTATCTTTTTATTACTTTCCGCCACCAATATTTTTTGAAGATCATTTTTAAGCGCGCCGAGATCAAGCCCTGGAAAAAGATCCAGTTTAATGATCACTTCCCCGCTATGAAGCAATTCTCCGATATCTTTACTCATATTCAATACGGTTGGTCCGCTAATGCCAAAATGCGTAAATAATATTTTTCCTTTTTGGATAAATTGTTTTTTGCCGTCTAAAAATACGGTGAGTTTTATGTCGTTCAGTGTTAGTCCGGCCACCTTTTTGACCCAGCCGTCTTTTATGGCTACAGGCACCAGCGACGCATCGGTTTTTATTATCTTATGGCCCATCTTTTCCAGCCAATCAAATCCCTCTCCGCTCGAGCCTGTCTCGGGATGCGATATGCCGCCCGTGGCCACAACACAAGATCTTGCATTGAACACTTCTCCGTTTTTCAACTGAACTGTAAAAATTTTATTTTCTTTATCGAAAGAAACGCCCTTGACGGCAGCTTTTGTTTTTATTTCAACGCCGCCTTTTTCCATATATTTTTCCATCACATTCAAAACGGTTTGCGATCTATCCGAAATCGGAAAAATTCTTCCATATTCTTCCTCTTTTGTTTTCATTCCCCTGCTGTTAAAAAATTCCAAAGTTTTAACCGCATCAAACTGCGAAAACGCCGACATCAGAAACTGATCGCTGCCTTTGTAGCTCAAAGCCAATTCGCGGATAGATTTCTTATTATTCATTAGATTGCACCGTCCCCCGCCGGTCATAAGCAGTTTCTTGCCAAGATCCTGATTTTTTTCCAATAACAAAATAGAGCGGCCAAGTTCTGCCGCCCTTCCCGCCGCCATCATCCCTGCGGGGCCGCCGCCAATGACAATAACGTCCCAGATATTATTTTTCATTACTTAATAAACTAGAAAGATCATTGCAAAACTTGTCAGTGTATCTAAGATCGTCCGTAAAAAAATCAATGTATTCATTGACACCTTTTTTGTCGTGCGCAATAAAAAATTTAGGTTTGTCAATAAATTTTATTTTACTGCCAAGAATTATCAAACAAGAATGAATTTTTACATCTTCAAATTGATTAGACTTCAAATAGTTAATTAGCGCTGATTCATGTTTTTCTAATTCATTTAATGGATTAAATGGTAAGGGAGCAATTGGATTTTGATCGTCGTTCATTAAAAATACCCCAGAATTAGAAAATATTATTGGATTAGCTGATTTTTTTACCTCAAAAATAAAAATACCCTTATGCCCAATAACAATAAGATCTATATCAAAATCTTTTCCGGGTATTATAAAATTTGGAAATAACCTATAATCATGCCCACTAAATATTTCCCTTGCCCATGTAAATAAAGTTTTCTCGCCATCATCCCCAAGATCGGCGCGCCTAATTAGCTCCTCTGTTTTATCCTGAAATTTATCTTGCCATTTTAAAAACATCTTAAGCAACTTAACGTAAAGCATACCCAAAACAAACGATATCATCGAAAACAATATAGCGGGATTACGCCAATTATTATCCTTCAATAAATTTATAACTCCCACCCTTATTGATATAAAGCCAAGCACTATTAATAAGATTATATATAATCCTAACTTGGCTTTATTAGATATCGATAATATTTTTGTATACGATAATTTAAACTTCATACTTTTAACCATGTTTAATCTCCATCATCCCATACCAAACCAATAGAAATCGGTTGCTACGGGACTTCGCATCCTCATTAATTAATTTATCCATGTTTAATCTCCACCACGTCGCCATCCTGAAAAACATATTCTTTTCCCTCGGAGCGGATCCATCCTTTTTGCTTGGCTTTTGACCAGCTGCCCGCTTCCAATAATTTATTCCAGCTGATGGTTTCGGCGCGGATAAAACTTTTTTCAAAATCAGTGTGAATGGTTCCCGAAGCTTGCGGGGCTTTTTCTCCTTTAACGATTGTCCATGCGCGGGTTTCGTCTTCACCGGTGGTAAAGAAACTTATCAAATCTAAAATTGAATATGACTTTCTGATAAGTTCTCCCAAGTCCTGATCTTTTATAATATTTTTTACGATATAATCAGCGCCCAAAGCTTTTATTTTTTCCACAAGTCCCGCCGGTACGTCTTCGGGGTCTCCGTTCAATAAATACACCTGTGGCTTAGCGGTCAAAAGCTGAAGTTTTTTAACGATCGGTTCATTTCGGAGATCAACCAGCAACTCTCCCCTTAATAATCTCTCGTGAACTTTTTTTGCAACTTCCAGATCTTTTAAAGCATCTTTCTTTCCGCTGCGTGCTTCTGCTTCCAAACTTTTCAATATTTTTTCCACTGTATCCAGATCCTTGAACGTAAGCTCGGCATTGATAATTTCCATATCCCTGATAGGATCCACCGAGTTTTCCACGTGAACGATCTCCGTCGATTTGAAGCAGCGCAATACTTCAACGATGGCATTTGTTTCTCTGATGTGACTCAAAAATTGATTGCCCAATCCCTCGCCCTTGTTGGCGCCCCTAACTAATCCGGCAATATCATAGAATTCCACCACGGCCGGAATTTTCTTTTTTGACTTGGACATTTCATTGAGCTTTTCCAATCTTTCGTCCGGCACCGAAACCACTCCGATATTCGGATCGATCGTGCAAAAAGGATAATTGGCTATGTTTACGGGATTCTTGGTAATAGCGCTAAAAAGCGTGGATTTTCCCACATTTGGAAGACCAACTATGCCTAAAGATAATTTATTCATTAATATGAATATTAAGCTAAAAGCATCAAAAAGTGAAGGATTTATTAAACTCGGCACTGCTCATAAGACCAAATAAAAAATTATCCGGTTTTTAATATAAAATGCTACAATATTCAATATGAATTCAATAAAAATTCTTGGTTTAGTCGCCGCAACTCTTACAACAATTTCTTTCTTGCCCCAAGTCGTTCAAAGCTGGAAAACAAAAGATGTGAAAGGTATATCCTTACCGATGTATACAATATTTACTTTTGGAGTGTTTTTGTGGTTAATGTATGGTCTTTTTGTTAAAGATCTGCCGGTAATTCTTGCTAATAGCTTTATTTTTATTTTCGCTTCTTTGATCTTAATCCTTAAAATAAAGTATCGGTGATAAATATATTAAGACTTAATGACAAAGTCGGTCGTTAAACTATAAAAAATCTAAGCTTCTTCTTAGACCAAACAGGTCCGGCATAATCCACTCCTACTCGGGAGGCAGTTTTTATTTGTTTCGATCTTATTTTAATTCCCCTATCTTCTATCCAAAGCCCGCTCTTTCTTGTTGCCGGTGCGCCGTTTAATTTTTTATCTATCTTCAGTTTTTTAGTTAATCGTGCCGGGCCATTCGTTCCCTCAATCCCACGGATCAATACAGCGGCCGGATAATCTGTGGGTCCGGTTACAATGTTCAACATAAAATGCATTCCATATGTAAAATACACATACCAGCGCCCCGCCTCACCGAACATTATTTTATTTCTTTCGGTAATGCCACGATGAGCATGAGATGCCTTATCGCTAAAACCATCATACGCTTCAGTTTCGGTGATCATATAAACAACGGTCTCTTTTCCGGTTTTTCTAATTAAAAATTTACCGAGCAGATCTCGCGCAATTTTAGCTGTATTTTTGGATCCAAAAAAATTTTCAGTTAAAAGTTTCTTCATATTTATTCCTATCTTATGCCCTACACTGGCGCTTTAACGCGTTGAAGCGTCGTTTGTTGCGGCTATATATTTATTTGCAAATTATATTTATTAGTTTTTATGAATTTATTCCGCCCAACTCTTCCATCACATCCTCCGGAATAGGCACCTCTTTTTTCGGGCTCACGCCCGGATAACGCCAAACCGAGATAATATTTAGTTTTTCTCCAAGTTTTTTACTACCAATTTTCTGATACATAACCCATAATTCTTCTTTTTTCTTACCCCGATCGTTCCTTTGCATCACCGCTACGGTCTTAGGAGCAATTCCGCTTTCTGATCTGTCATGTTTTTTTATAACATTTCTTATCTTTGATTCCGAAATAAAATACTGGATCATCTTGGTTTTAGAATGATCCGTCCATGTAAAATGCTTGTCGTTTTTCGGAAATTTTAAAAGACCAAAGCTCATTGCTATAGATTTATTTCTCCCGCGATCCCCTGCATTGATGCCAAACAAATTTCAATGAATTTCTCCAGCGGAATATTCAAGCCATCTGGCCTGGAACACATCGCCACCTCATCCCTCCTAGTACCAGCAGCAAATCTAGGTTCCTTCAAAAATCTTTTAACGACCGAGGATAATTTCACATCGGCCAATTTTCTGGAAGGCAAAACAAATGCAGTTGCCGTGATCAGTCCCGTTAAGCTGTCCGCGCAAAAGATCGCCCATTGCGCTTTAGATAAAGGCTGAACACCGCTTTGCTTTGGACTGTGCGCCTTAATAATTCCGACGATCTCATCGGAAATTTCCAAATTATATTTCGCTAATACTTCCTTTGTTTTATTGGGATGCAATTCCTTAAATTCTCCGGAATAATCAATATCATGCAATAATCCCGCCAATAACCAGCTTTCTTTATCCGCCTCGTCTTCATTTATCTGTTCCTGTGATCTTAAATAATCGTATATGCCACCCATACAAGCCTCTAGGGCTAAAGAGTGGTAAAGCATATTAGTTTCCAGCTGCGATCTGACTGCATTAAAATATTTTTCTCTGTCGTAATTCATTGTATAATTATATCTAATATTATGACTAAATTACAAAATTATGCTCCTAAAATAATTCTGGCATTTATTATTATTTCTTCGTTTTTAATGATGATTGGTGCCGCAAAGCAAGATTCTGCAATAATGGACGAACTAGCTCATATTCCCGCCGGATATTCATATGTAAAATATTTTGATTACCGCCTTAATCCCGAACATCCGCCACTCGTTAAAGCTCTTGCCGCCATGCCTCTGTTATTTCAAAATTTGAACTTTCCTATTAATTCCGACGCATGGCAAAATCAAGTAAATTCTCAATGGGAAATAGGAACTAAATTTTTATACGAATCCGGAAATAATGCGGATAATATTATTTTTTACAGCCGACTATTTCCAATACTACTCACACTGATTCTTATCGGCTTTGCTTATTTTTGGGCAAGTGAACTTATGGGAAGATGGTGGGCTCTTCTTCCGACGGCTCTCATAGGCTTCTCTCCTAATTTTTTAGCTCACGGACATTATGTGACCACCGATGTCGGCGCTTCTTTGGGATTCCTAGTCGGCACCTATTTCTTTTTAAAATACGTTTACAGCCCGACGCAGAAAAATATTATTTTTGCCGGCGTAGCGTTCGGCTTTGCAGAGCTTCTTAAATTTTCAACGGTTCTGCTTGCTCCGCTTTTTATCGGCATAGTTTTAATTATATTTTTGGAAAAGACCATCAAGGAAATAAAAAGCCCGGTTACTGATAAATTTAAAAGGGTATTTAAATACTTCTATCAAGACTTTGGACGGCTTTTATTGATATTCATAGTTGGTGGATCGGTTATCTATGTAGTTTATTTTATATTTACATTTAATTATCCTATACAAAAACAATATTCCGACACCGCCTCGATCCTTCAAGGTTTCGGCAAGCGCTGGTTAGCCGATCCCGTTATCGCTATGTCAGGAAGTGCTATTCTGCGACCAATAGCCCAATACCTTCTCGGCGTCCTTATGGTCATGCAAAGATCTTCCGGCGGAAATACGGCTTACTTTCTTGGTCAAGTTTCCAATTTAGGAAACAAGCTATATTTTCCAATGGTATTCCTTATGAAAGAAACTTTACCGGCATTGATAATAATATTTTTTGGCACACTATACGCTCTTTATCGAATAATAAAAAGATCCATAAATAGGATCGACTCTCTCAAAAACGCTTTTGCGGAATATCTGATCACAAATTTTTCGGAATTTACCATGCTCTTATTTGTACTCGGATATTGGGGCTACAGCCTGACAAGTACGCTCAACATAGGATTCAGACATATAATGCCCACACTCCCATTTATTTATATACTAGCCTCTCAATCGATAAAAAAATGGTTCGCTTCCATGCCAAAATTCATTGCAGAAGGTCCGGCTGAAAAGTTTTTGAATTCCATAAATAAACTACGTAGTTTATTCATAAAAATTTTACTGCTGATGATACTCCTTTTCTGGCTTATTACGAGTGCATTTTCTACTTACCCATATTTTCTTTCTAAATTCAATGAAATTTTCGGAGGCAAGTCCGGAGGATATAAATACGTCACCGATTCCAATTTTGACTGGGGCCAAGATCTGAAAAGATTAAAAAAATGGGTCAACGATCCGCCAAATGGCGAAATAATAGATAAGATAGCCGTTGATTATTTCGGCGGAGGCGATCCTAAATACTATCTTGGCGATAAAGAAGTAACCTGGAAATCTTCTTATGGGAACCCCATGGAAAACGGTATAAAATGGCTGGCCGTTTCTATAAATACGATCCAAAGTGCTGTAGAAAAAACTATTCCGGGACTTAATCGTGATCCGCAAGACGAATATCTCTGGTTAAATAAGCCGCTCTCCCCCGATTACGTTGTTGGAACATCTATCTTTATTTATAAGCTCGACAAATAAAAATGGAATTATTTTGAGGGAATATAGATCCTACCCTCTACGCTCAGATCTATAAATTTAAAGTCCTTATAATTCAAATTTTGAATAAGCGGGATATCTTTTGCACTGTCATATCTCAAACCAAATTTTATCTTTGGCCCCCCGACCGCTGACACCGAAAGCTCTTGAAGATCATTATCAAAATCTATCCTGTCCACTTGAATACCCAATATACCTATATTTTCTAAAATAGCCATCAAATTACCTATAAATCTACCATCTTCCACGCTTGAACCTAATGGCATTTCTCCTGACCTGGAATCAAAAACCACAGAGACCAAAGAGCCCTCCGTTGAAGGGGCGTCTCCAAAAACGATACCCTGCTTGTCGATCCAATAGCAATTTTGCCCAGAACTCATACACCATATCGCAAATCTTTGCCTATTCTCTACTTCTACCCTAATGGTTCTTTTTATCCAATTTTTATCAATATTTACATCAACAATAGCTAAATTTGGCACACTTATTTTACCCTCCGGCCAAGCCAATAAATTATCAAAACCGGCTATGCTGCCGATCTTCCCGCTTAAAATTATAGGCCTAAGCATTTCCAAGATATCGGTTTCGGAAAAAAACTTGTTATTATCAACAGCAATAGATCTTATTTTAAAAACAGAAGAATAGATCAATAAGTAATAAACACCCGCTAATAAAAACACTAATAAAAAAAATACGAGATACATCTTCATCCTAAAGATCCTCCTTTTTCGAGAAATATTTTTTTTATCAGAATAGATTTGCATGATCTTTTATTTAGCGTCCCCTTCGATCAATAGATTGATACAGGCTACTAACTCACAATTGCCGTTTCCGGATATTCTATAAATTATAAACTTGACCGGCGCACAGTTAAGATCTAGGGCCTCGTGATCTCGTCAAATCCTGTAAATTTTTGTAAAACCTTCGGAACATTGATTGTTCCGTTTTTAGTTTGAAAAGTTTCCAAGATGGCCATGAGCGGACGAGGTGACGGCATCGCGGTATTATTCAACATGTAAACATATTTCTTTTCGCCATTTTTGTCGATATATTTAACATTCAATCTTCGAGCTTGCCAATCCAAAAAATTACTAGACGAACCTGTTTCGGCCCAACGGCTAGAACCGGGAAGCCAAGTTTCGAGATCATAAGCCTTATATTTTCCAGCAGACATGTCGCCTGTGCAAATTTTGAGCTGTCTATAATTAAAACCCAATTCCTCGTGCATCTCCTTTGAAATTCCAACCATTTCTTCTTGAAATTTATTAGCTTCTTCAATATCAGCCTTACACAAAACAACCTGTACAGAGTTCATGAATTTATGAACTCTGTATAAACCCTTCGTATCTTTTCCGTAACTACCGATCTCGCTTCTATAGCACGGACTGAATCCGCAAAGCTTAATAGGAAGATCCTCTTCTTTTAAAGTTTCTCCAGAATAATATGCCAAAAGAGACGGCTCGGCTGTGCCAACTAAAAATTTTTGTTCTTTGTTTTCTGAACCATCGGCTTCTTTATCGGAAGTGGCAATTTTATATATTTCATCAACTTCGCTATTGTATTCAGTACCCTTAAAATATCCGCTGCCAAATAAAGCAAAGCCCTTCACTAAAGTTGGGGGAATAAAAAGCCTGTAGCCCTTTTCAACCATTTTATTTGACGCATACATCATTAAAGACATTACAAGCTGCGCCCCCCTGCCTTTTAAATAATAACCTCTATATCCGGCTACTTTTGTGCCTCTTTCAAAATCAATTAGGTCCAGATCCTCGGCCAATTCAATATGATCTTTTGGCTTAAAATCAAATTCGGGCTTCTTTCCCCATTCCCCGGCTACGATATTTTCTTCCGCGCTTTTACCGACTGGAGTTTCTGGAGAAGGAATAGTCGGCACTTTTACCATTAGAGCCATGTATTCCTCTTGAGTGGCTTTAAGTTCGGCATCTGCTTCAGCGATCTTGGTTTTAATAAGCTTACCTTCTTCGATCTGCTCCTTGCTTGGTTTGCCAGACTTTCCCGCATCCGCCAATTTATTTCTTTTAGCTCTCAATTCATCGATCTGCGTTTGCAGGGCGCGGCGCTTGTCATCAACGGCCAAAAGCCTATCGATACTTAGATTGATATTCTTATTTTTAACGGCCTCCTTAATTTTCTCACTGTTATCTCTTATATATTTTATATCAAGCATATAAATTAATTTAAAATATTTTTCTTTTATTTTTGCTTTTTGATATGTATTTTCGACTTTTGACTTTCAACATTCCGGACTTTCGACTGTTGACTTTATGGACTTTAGACTTTATGGACTTTCTACTTTTTAGGCCTCATTAATGGGAAAATTTGGCATTCCCTGACAGTTTTATTCATCAGAAAGCTAAATACCCGTTCGCTCATTCCAAATCCACAAGTTGGCGGCATTCCATATTCCAAAGCCTCCACAAATTCATCGTCCTTCATCTGAGCCTCTTCGTCTCCAGCTTCACGAAGCTTGGCCTGATCATTAAACCTTCCAAGCTGATCGATCGGATCGTTCAACTCACTAAATCCCTTGCCAAGTTCCGAGCCCGCAACTATTACTTGAAATCTCTCAACGATATTTTTATTTTCAACGGATCTTTTTGCCAGTGGCTCCATCATCACCGGAACATTTATTAAAAATCCCGGACCTGCTATTTTTTTTCTGCAAAATTTCCAAAGATTATCGATCCCTCTATTCAAATTAAAGCCATGCCTATCATATTCAACGCCGAGTTCTTTCAATTTACCCTCGACTTCTTTTATGTCTGTTTTTAACACATTAACTCCGGTCATTTTTTTAATGAGTTCAACATAATCATAAACTTCCCATTTACCGCCAAAATCTATGTCGAAATCTTTAATTTTGAATTTTAATGTTCCAAACGTTTCCTGTGCGATAAATTTGAACATTTCTTCAACCATTTTCATGCCGTCATTATAATCCGCGTAAGCCCAATAAAATTCCATCTGGGTATAATCCTGCAAATGTTCAGCATCCATCCCTTCGTTTCTAAATATTCTTCCTATTTCAAAAACCTTGGGATAACCGGCAACCATAAGTCTTTTCAGCCATAATTCCGGAGAAATTCTTAGGTAAACATCCAAGTCCAAAGCGTTGTGATGAGTAATAAACGGCCTCGCTTCAGCGCCACCGGGAGTATTTTCTAGAACCGGTGTTTCAACTTCTATAAAATCTCTATCAAGCAAAAATTTCCTAACGGCGTTCCAAAATCTAGACTTCTTTTCAAACATATCCATAACATCGGAATTCAGTAAAACATCGAGGTATCGTTTTCTTAGTTTTTCTTCCTCATCTTGAATACCATACCACTGACTTGGAATAGGCCTCAGGCTCTTAGTAGCCAACGTGATATTTTCCGTTCGTATGCTTTTTTGTCCGGCCTTGGTCCTAAAAACCGTTCCTTCCACAGAAATAAAATCACCAAGATCAAGATTGTCTTTATATAAAGAAAAAGCTTTATATGTTTTTTTTGATATTACGGCCTGGATCTTTCCGCTTCCATCAAAAATATCCAAAAAAATTATGCCCCCCTGGCCACGCATCCCCGTTATTCTGCCGGCTATAGAAATTTTTTTCTTAAACAAAGATAAAAAAACAAAGCCGGATAAAACTTCTTTTACCGTATGACTTTTTTTAATTTTTGCAGGATAACAATCGATACCGGCTTTTTCCAGATTTTCTTTTTTCTTTAGACGCTCCTTAATAAGATCCTCTAGCATACCCAAAATAATAAAAACCTATTTAATAAATTATTCAGCCAATAAAATTTTATATTCGGCTTTTTTTCCGTTAGGCAAATGAACCAGAACAACGTCGCCTTTTTTCTTTCCCAAAAATGCGCTGCCGAGAGGCGACTCATTAGAAATAAACCCTTCCGCTGGATTTGCTTCGTTCGAACCAACGATAAAGAACTTAAATTTCTTGCCATCTTTAGAGACCTCAATAGTTGAACCAACTTTTATGATACTTCCGGCTGAGCGTGATTTGTCTATTATCTCAACTTCCTTTAACATATCCAGATC
>JAMCXE010000020.1 GCA_023474975.1 Patescibacteria group bacterium | reverse complement strand
TTATTCCCATCACAAGTGTATTTTGAGGGGATCATCCCATTGTTTTTAAATGCCGGACTTTCTATTTTCATGGAAGTTTCTTTATTAATTTCTGTTTTTGGCTCAATTATTTGCTTTTTTGTAATGCCCAAGATCATAATTACGCCCACCAATAATATTGTAATGATGACGGCGATCTTGCTCATAATAACTAACGACGATTTTTTATTGATTTACTATCAGCGAACGTCTTATTTGGTCAAATTGATCTAATATGGCTTGCATATCAAATTGTTTGACTTTGCCGGCCGGATAATTTTCGAAAACTCCATAATGTATAAAATAATGTATGGCTATGCATGGGTTGGTGTAAGGAAAGGCATAGATAGTTTCTTGATACCTGTTTCCTGCGGCGGCGTCGGTGGTTGAAGCAACTGAATAATCATTGCCCCCCTCTGTAATATTAATGGTCTTAATTTTACTGGCATACAAAAAAGCAAATAATTGAGCCAAAAACAGAAATTAATAAAGAAACTTCCATGAAAATAGAAAGTCCGGCATTTAAAAACAATGGGATGATCCCCTCAAAATACACTTGTGATGGGAATAACATAAATCCGCAGTTGAATATTTTTAATGTGCCGGAAACCGCAAAAAGCCTAGCGCTGATAGTTGAAGATCCGGACGCGCAGATCGGAACATTTACACACTGGATAGTCTGGAATATAGATCCGGCAACAAAAGAAATTTCGGAAAACAGCAATGCGGGAGGCGCCGAGGGAAAGAATGATTTCAAGCGATCTAGCTATGACGGACCCTGCCCTAATTCGGGAACTCACCGGTATGTTTTTAAACTTTTTGCCCTAGATACTACACTTACCCTTCCCGCAAACTCGGATAAAAAAAGCCTCGAAGCTGCAATGAACGGTCATGTTATATCATCAGTAGATGTAGTGGGTCTATATAGCAGAAAATAAAATTATCGCACCAAAATGCGAAGATCATTCGTATTTAATATAGTCGAAATATAAATTAATTATTGAATTATAAAATATGGAAGAAAATAACAAGAGGGAGAACGTTCAGGATAAAAATAATGCCGATGATCGCCAATTCCGGTGGCATGATGCTATGCAAGGAAAGGATTTTCATCGATTTTGTAAATATAGATGGTGGATATTTTTAAAGATAGTGCTTGGATTGATCATCCTTGGCGCAGTCTTTGGTATAGGAGTTAAAGTTGGTGAATTCAAGAGTTTGATATCTCGCTATAATTACGGCCGACCGATCGGCAACCATGAAATGTTCTATAGAAATTTCAATTCATCGGATACACAGGGCTGTGCAGGTATGATGAATTTGAGGAACGGCACAAGTACACAGCAATAATAAATTTCAGATAGAAAACAAAAACGCCCTGTGAGGGGGCGTTTTTGTTTTACATAATGCTTAATACTGCTATAATCCAGATATGGAAAAATACCCTTACCCGAAAATGATCACGACAAAGAATTGGGATCTTTTTTGAAACAATATCCCCTCCCTGAAAATTTCAAAGACAAAACCGAACTTGCCTTTGAATTAAAAAAAATAGTCAATTCACTTATTGATACAGATGATGATACTTTTAAAAATTACAATGAGCTTATAGACTTTGCCAAAAAATTAAAAATAAAATACAAAGATGCCGGCCAGCACTATCTATACCACTTAATTATCGGCAGCTCGCTAAACAAAGAAGATCTTCCAAAAAAATTTGATTTTGAAGGAGAGGATTCCGTAGAAAAGTTTTTAAGATCAAAGAAGGTCTAGCCACCCTTGAAAAATATCCATTAAAGACCTATAAACAATATAGGTCTTTATTTTAAATATAGGGGGTAGATTTATGAAACCAATCCTTGTTTATTTGGCGGGCGGCATGAAAAGCGGATGGCAGGATAAGGTAATAGAATCCTGCTACGATCTAGTGATCGGCGGCATTGTAGAATTTTTTGATCCCAGGAAAAATCCTAAGGATCCGGAAAAATACAGAGCCAATGACAAGAAGAACTGGGAAAAAGCAGATATAGTATTCGGCTATGCCGAATCTTCCAATCCCGCGCTCTTTGCAATGTGTATTGAGCTTACGGGCGGTTTCTATAATAACGCATGGACCATCTTCGTGGATGATCTCCAGCCGGAAAAAATGGAAACCCCAGAGAAAACGGAAGAAGAAAAAAAGCGCAAGCGCTATCTAAGCTTCATTGAAACAGTTTCCCACAAAAAAGCATCTGGCCTTTCTGAGGGCATATCGATACTAAAAGACGCAATAAACGAAAGGATCATCTACAACTACAGAAAGTCGTAGAAGCCCAAAGCCCCGCGCTGCCGCGGGGCTTTTTTTATATTTTTATGATAATATGATACATATGGAATTTAAGTGGAAAGCGCCCGAATTTAAATATTATTATAAAGAAAGATCATGGTACTGGACCGCAGGAATATTTTTTGGCGCACTGTTTTTAATAGCCCTATATCAAAAAAGCATGATAATAGCTATTTTCTGGATAATTACAGGGGTCACGGTGATGATGTGGGCCAAACGCCTTCCCAAAACAATAGAATTTAAAATTACCGATGATGGTGTTCATTTTGGTAAAATAAAATTTTTCCCATACGAAGAACTGACTGGCTTTGCTATAAAAAAAGACAATCAAGAAGCCGGGGAGCTTATCCTAAAAACAGACTCAAAAATAAATCCTGTAGTAAAAATAAATATGTTCATGAAGGATGAAGACGCTATCAGAGATATTTTGAAAAATTTCACAGATGAAGTAGAATACGAGGAATCCTTTTTTGATATCATCTCCGATAAAATAGGCTTCTAGCAAGCATTATCGCCCTCGTCGTTCAATGGATAGGACGCGAGATTGCGGATCTTGCAATAGAGGCGCGCCCCCGCACCAAAACATGATAGAATATATAAAAATGTCCCCGTCGTTCAACGGATAGGACGCAAGATTGCGGATCTTGCAATTGAGGTTCGATTCCTCACGGGGACACAAATTTTGGTGTGTGGGTAAAATTCCTCTCGAGGGCACCAGTATTAAACTTTTTTAGCTGATTTTTTGATAATATAAACACCTGATCATTATTAGAGTTATTATTTTTTAATATTTTAAAAACTCTTTATCTTTTGATGTCATAAATCGTCCACGCTAAACTTGCCGCTTGACCCTAAAAAATCAATATGATAGGTTTTTGAAAGGATATAGAATTCAGGAAAAGGAGACTAAGTATATGCTCTTTAAAAAGATGATGACTAAATGGAAAGAAATGGCCGAGGAAAGCATCAGGCTCATGTTCATGTTCCCCGCAGAAAGGCGTTATTACCTCTGGAAAAAGGCGGCCCTAGAAGCCAAAGAGAAGGGGTTGACGGCAACCTGTATAATGTGCGACGAGCCAATATTTCCCGGCGAATTCGTCGCCGTAGGAACGCTGAATGACAAACAAGTGATGGCTCATGCCGGATTCCACTATGCACTGGACAACTCGGATCCCATCATGTGTGAAACGGGAGCTATCGGGGTCGGTTACTGGAACGGCAAGGAAGTTGAGGGGATCGGAGAATGCGCTGCTGCAAAAGCACCCAGAACCGGAGAGACAGTCGCTTATTAGCCACTAAACAATAACAGCCATCTAAAGGGAAGGCTGATAAAACCCGCGAAAGCGCGGGTTTTTATTTTAATAAATATTTTATATGCTTTAAGTGCGCTCTTGACTCCTATTAGAAATAGAGACGCCCTGCGAGTCCTCGCGGTTTCTAACGGGGTTGAAAAAAATAGCAATAGAATATAAAATATTTATAGCTTAAAAGCTAAGCGGGTATCGTATAGCGGCTATTATGCGACCTTGCCAAGGTCGAGATACGGGTCCGACTCCCGTTACCCGCTCCAAACAAAAACACCTTGTTTAAATATGGTGTTTTTTGTTATATACTTTAATTAATAATTTATAATTAAAAATATGGAACAGCAAATTCAAGCTTCTGGCTCACAATCAAATTTATGGTGGCAAAAAACAAGTCTGGTATTAAACTGGATCTTCGGGATTTTTTTTGCTATTGATACTATTTTTGAGATCGTAGATTACTCATACAGCTCAATAACATTCTTTTTATGTACAGCTATTACTCTTCCTCCTATTTATAATTATTTAAAAAAGAAATTCAATTTCACATTATCGGGTTGGTTAAAAATAATAATTATTTTTGCCCTGCTGGTTTTTTCATTATTTATATTAAACTTTGAAATATAGTACTGCTTAGATATATTTATAAAAAATCTCCGAATTAATGGTTCGGAGATTTTTTATTTTATCAAGCCACTATATTTTTCTGATCCCTATCCAGATCTTTTTTCCATCCATCTCAGATGTTATTTCTGCGTCAAATTTATCAGATCGTTTAAGCTCTACCTCGCTAGCGCCCACATCTTTTTTCAGAGCATCTCTATTTGGCTCGATCACATACTCAAGCTCCTTATCGGTCTCTATCATCAAATAAACCTTATCTTTCGGGACGCATCCGCCAGCCTGCCTAAGATCCTGCACCATTCGCGCCAAATCCCTCATTAAGCCCTCATTACGCAACTCTGGGGTTATTACCGTATCTAGTTCAATTTCGCCTTTAAGCTGCAAATTTATCGATACATCCTTCACATTCACTTCGTCTTTTATCAATTCTAAGAATTCAACGTCTTTAATGGTCAATTTCTTTGTATTTATCTCTAATTTTGAAAGCGGCTGCCTAACTTTAATTTTCTTTTCAGCGCGCAAAGCTAACGCCAAACTAGAAAGCCTTCTCAATTCCTCCATTTTTTCAATTATTTCATTATTAGCGAACTCTTCTTTGATAGTCGGCCAATCTTCCAAATGTACAGAAAGCTTCAAATTTTTTTCATCCAAAGATCTATATAATGCATCGGCAAAGAATGGCGCGAACGGAGCAATAAGCTTGCTCAATTCTAAAAGACAATAGTACAAAACGGCGGAAGCAGCTTCCAGATCTTCCTTGCTCTCGGATTTTTGGAATCTGCGCCTTGACCTTCTGATATACCATCTGGATAAATCGTCAACGAAACTTTCTATGCCCTTACACGCAGCATTAATATCATATTTTTCCAAACTCGATGTTACATCGGCTATCATCTTATTCGATCTCGCCAAGATCCATCTATCTATTAAATTAAAGTCTGATAACTTATCTGATAATTTTCCTCCAAAAATTCCATAGGTCTCTAAAAACACAAAAGAATTGAAAATTATGGCTATAAATCTGCGATAAGCCTTGCCCAGATCTAGTTCGTCAAATTTTTTGTATTCACCCGGAGAATTTATCGTATAGAAATACCAACGGACAATATCCGATCCATATTTATTTATCAGATCCCAGGGATTTACGGCGTTTCCCTTCGATTTCGACATCTTAAGCCCATTTTTATCCAAAACCAAACCCTGCGCTATCACATTCTTATAAGCCGGACCTATTCCTAACGCCGTTGAAACAGACAAAAGCGTATAAAACCACCCTCTGGTTTGGTCCATTCCCTCTGAAATATAATCAGCCGGGAAAATTATTTTTTCCTGAATTTTTTTCAGGTCCAATTCCTCGGATCTTTTTAATCCGGAATCGAACGGATAATGAAACTGCGCAAATGGCATAGAGCCCGAATCGAACCACACATCAGCCACCTCTTTAACACGAGACATTCTGCCCCCGCATTTTTTGCATTTTAAATAAACTTTATCCACGTATGGCTTGTGCAAGTCCACTTCTTTTGTGATGGTGTTATAGGGATAATTATTGAATTTAACTTCTCTGATCTCGGCTATTTGAATATATGATAATTCAAGCGTTTTTTGATCAGACAAGCTCTTATTCGCGGCTTCCAATATCCAAAGCGGATCGCCATGTCCGGAGATCAATATGTTCTTACCGCTATATTTTGCATTTATCTCTATCATAAAGTCCATCACCCTTTTTCTGACATCGGTCAAAGTTTCTCCGCCGGCGGGAGCTTTGGTGAATCTCTCCATTTCATTCTGAAAAAATTTATGAAAATCGGAAACTAAACGCCCGTTGTATATGCCAACTTGAAGCTCGCCCAGTCTTTTATCGACTACAACTTTAGCGCCAAATTTCTTAGCGGCTATTTTAGCCGTTTCTTTAGCTCGGGCATATGGAGAAGAAATTATTATATCGATCTTTTTCTTGCCAAGCTGTTTAGCTAATTTAGCAACCGACTTCGCCACTTCCTCTTTTCCTTTTTTGGTAAGATGCGAAGTGTTATTTTTTCCTTCTACTCCGGAAGCTATCGTTCCGGCTAGAACATGATCCGCCTCTCCGTGCCTTAAAATCCAGAAATTATTCTCACTAAATCTTAATTTATTGAAGTCTTCTAATCCTCCAACCACTTCAACGTGGTCGCATTTTTCACACTGCCAGATAGGCAACGGAGTTCCCCAATATCTGTCGCGAGATAAGGCCCAATCCTCTGCGTTCCTGATCCACTCGCCAAACCTGCCCTCTTTAACGTGGTCCGGAACCCAATTGACCTGTTCATTATTTTCAACGAGCTTTTCGCGAAGCTTGCTCATTTCTATGAACCAGGAAAATTTAGCAAAATACAAAAGCGGATTTGAACATCTCCAGCAATGCGGATATTCATGCTCAATGGTCCCGTAAGAATACAATATGTTCCTTTTTTCCAGATCGAGCATTATGTCTTTATCCGCTTGTTTTACAAATTTACCGGCACCGGGAAAACCCTTGGCCATAATTCCCCTTTCATCAATGGTCATCGGGGCTTTTTTGGCCAGATCTTTCACTTCTTTCTTTATTAAATTAAAGTCATCGGCGCCAAACGTCGGAGCGATATGAACCAGTCCCGTTCCCTCGGTGGTTTCCACAAAATCCGCCGCCTTCACTGAAAAGAATTTTTTCTCTTTTTTGGCGATAGCGACGCTATACAAAGGCTCGTACTTCAAGCCAACTAGTTTGAATCCGGAGATTTTTTCCACCGCTTCTATTTCAACACCTTCTTTTTCGGGGGGTGGATTATAGGCCCAGAAAAATTCTTTACCTACTTTATATTTTGTATAAGTTAATGTCGGATTGACCGCGATTGCCACGTTAGATGGCAAAGTCCACGGCGTAGTTGTCCAAACCAGCAAAAATTCGTTTTTCCTTCCCTTAAGTTTAAATTTAATGAAAACGGAAGGGTCTTTAACTTTTCTGTAAACGCCGGGCTGGCCCATTTCGTGGCTGGAGAGCGGAGTTTGGCAGCGTGGGCACCACGGCACGATCTTAAATGACTTTGTCAGCAGTTTTCTATCGGAAATTTTTTTCAAAACCCACCACAAGCTTTCAATATAGGTGTTGTGATATGTTACATACGGATCTTTCATATCTAGCCAAAAACCGACTCTATCGGTAAGTTTTTCCCATTCATCTTTATATTTCCAAACCGATGCCTTACATTTTTCATTGAATTCAGCAACGCCAAATTTCTCGATATCCTGCTTTCCCTTAAAACCAAGTTCTTTTTCGATTTCAATTTCAACCGGCAAGCCATGAGTGTCCCATCCGGCTTTTCTGGCAACATAAAATCCACGCATTGTTTTATAGCGCGGCATCACATCTTTAAAAGACCTTCCCTCAACATGGCCGATATGCGGCTTGCCATTGGCAGTCGGAGGGCCTTCAAAAAAATTATATGGCTTGGCACCCTCGCGCTGTTTCAACGACTTTTCAAAAATTTGATTTTCCTTCCAAAATTTAAGGACTTTTTCTTCAACTTCCGGCAATTTAAATTCTTTTAGTTTTCTTAGCATAATTATCTAATATTAGAGAATTATTAACTTATTTTCAAACCCCATCATACTAAAATTGACTGCTCCAAAAATTGAGAGTGCTTTGAATAAATAAAGCACTTTTAAAAATCAATAAGGAGGCAGTTATGAAAGATCTTAGGATAATCAGGTTACTGGATGTCATTCGTTCGAAAATAGATAATACGATAAAGTTCGTGTTCCTTTCCGCCGGCCAAGTCGTGGAATTCAGCTACATCAATAAAAACGACGGGAAAGATATTATTTGCGTCCCCACTCAGACAGCCTGCAATATGGGATGTAAATTCTGTTTCTTATCCGATATCAAAATTCCGATAAGAAATTTGGAAACCGATGAGATCTGCGCCTTAGTTGACGTAGTCGTAAGCACGCTCGGACTCATTAAAAAAGAAAAACTCAATCATGTTCTTCTCGTTTCGTATATGGGTTGCGGCGAGCCGCTTTTAAACATCGACAACGTAATTGAAGCCGGCCGCAGGATCCAGGAATACATGAAAAAGGATTACCGGGTGGTACGATTCGCAGTCGCATCCATGATCCCGGCAATGTCTTTGATGGAAACATTCATAGACAAAGTAAAAAAAGCCGGGCTTAAAATGAAGTTCCATCTTTCGCTACACTCTGCCGATCATATGGTCCGTAAAGGACTGATGCCTTCGGCTGAACCGATAGAAGAAAGCGTGGACCTGGTGGAAAAATTCGTTAACGCCACCGGAAATTCAGCTGAAATACATTACGCGCTCATAAAAGACATCAATGACCGGGATATAGACGCAGAGATGCTGGCGGCCATACTGAAAGGAAGACCTGTTTCGGTAAAATTCCTCGCTCACAACGCTAAACCGTCGATAGACTTTGAGGAATCGGAAAGAGTGGAATATTTCCGCGCCAAGCTGGAAGAAGCCGGCATAAAAACCGAATTCTATCGGCCGCCGGGATGGGACGTGGGTAGCAGCTGCGGACAATTCCTGATGGATTATTATCTTAAGTACAACAAAAAAGAATAAGCACACCAAAAAACCGGCGAGAATCGCCGGTTTTTTATTTTAATAATTGACAGTACTCACAAATGATCTACTATAGAAAAAGAACTTTGGCGGTAAAAAGGAGATGTTATGCGCGTAAAACCAAAATTGGTCTACGAACTACTATCCAGCTGCTGCAACGCCCCGCTTCATGCAGGATTAGCTAGCCCAATCGACACGGCACCGACATTAACCTGCAGTAAGTGCCATACCCGGGATAAGGAAGCAGAAAAGAAATACGATAAATTAGACTATGAGGGTCAAAGCGGAGTAGAACAACACTTCATCTGGCACTAAAAACTTAAAACCGGCGAATAGCGCCGGTTTTTTTATTTTTACATCTTCTCAGGAACTTTTATTCCTAATATCTCCAACCCATTCTTCATCACCTGCATAAACGCAGAAGTTAAAGCCACTTTGTACGGAGAATATTCGTCTTTAGCATCAACGATCTTAAATTTGGCATAATAAGCATTAAAAACTCTGGCTAGCTCTATTAAATACGTGGCTATATAATGCGGAGCTTGTTCTTTTCCGGATCTTTCCACTATTTCAGAAAAACGAGAGAGCATAACTTCAAGCTCAGAAATTTCTTTTGGCGCATGCTTTAGCGACGGCTTAACTTTTCCGCCAGCTGGCGGATTACTAGCTTTTTCCAAAACCGATTTAGCGCGAGTATAGGCATACTGCAAATACGGCCCGGAGTCGCCTTCGAAGGAAATTGATTTTTCAAGATCAAAGATTATATCCCCTCCTATCGCTTGTCTTAAAATAGAATACTTAATTGCGCCAATAGATACCACGTCTTTTATTTCTTTCTTTTCTTTTTCGGTTAATTTTTGCTCGGCGATCTTAGCCTCAACCAGTTTTTCTACCTCGCCGATCAAAGATTCGGCAGTGATCACATTACCGGCACGAGAAGACATTTTTCCGCTGGCAAAACGAAGCATTCCGTGTCCGATATGCTTGGAGATCTTGGCATATTCCGGAAAAATAAATTCCAGAGCTTTAAAAACTACTCTGAAATAATCGTTTTGCTCGTTAGCGGTAACGATCAGGGAAGAAGTTAAACCCTTTTCAAGGCTCATCTTCTTTTTCGCCAAGCCGATATCTTTAGTTTCGTAAGTAGGCAAGCCCTGAGAATTTATGAACACCCTGGTGTGCAGACCATATTTTTCTCCAGGAAAAACAACCGCTCCGTTACTTTCTTCGAACACGCCTTTTTTCAAAAATTCCCTGACAATTTTCTCAGCATCGGAAATAACAGATGATTCCAAAATAAAATGATCGAATTTTGTGCCAAGTTTTTTATAAACCTCATCAAAATGCTTCAAGCTCCACTTTTTACCTTTTTCATATAAAATGTTTATCTGTTTATCGCTTCTCTCAAAAACTTTTTTGTTTATTTCTTTTATTTCTTCCGCGGCAACTTTATCGTCTTCATATTTCTGAGAACCCAAAACATAAGACTTTCCCAAAAATGCGATCTTTTCCGATAAATTTGCGCTGTCTTTAGGAAAATTATTTATATCTTGTAAAATACCCCAGATCGTTTTAGCCACGTGAAGACCCACATCCCCCTGATAGCAAACCCGCACAACTTTAGCCCCATTCCATTCAAATATCCTGCAAAGTGATTCACCGATAGCATTGCTCATCAAATGTCCAATATGAAATTCTTTAAAAGGATTCGGATCGGTATAATCCACCATAATTTTTTGGCCTTTTAGATATTCATTCTTTCCATATTTATCTTTTTGTTTCAAAATCACAGCCAATTCTTCTTGAAAATATTCCGGCTTCAGCCAAAAATTTACAAAACCCGGCGCCGCGGCTTCAACTTTTTCAAATTCTTTGTTCAAAGAAAGTTTACCCGCCAGATCTTTTGCAACTTCTAACGGAGACTTACCCGCTATCTTGGCCAGCTTAAAAGCAACATTTGAAGAATAATGCCCAAACCCAATCCGCCAGCCGGCGGATTCCGAGGCGGATACGGCAACTTCAACATCTTCTTTGATCACGCTTTTTAATATTTTCGCTATTTTTTCGGTCATTTTTACAATTATAACCTAAACCAAGGAGTTATTAAAACAATCATTAACTGGCTTTGACAAATTTCACTGGCAGGAATAGCATAAAAATAGTTATTTTAATTATTCGAGGAGGATACAGTATGGACAAAGGAACGGAATCAATGCTAGCGCTGTTAATTTTTCCGGTGGTCATTTTCTTTATAGTCATCAGTAATACCAAAACGGCAAAAAAAATGACCCTGCTGGTAATCGGCTTAATGGCCATTCTGTGGCTTTGTGGCTGCAGCATGATACAACATAAAAAGCCTTTTATTCATAAAGGATATGTCTGCTATACCAATGCCACCATCGTGGAAATAAAAAATTCTCGTGAAGAACTGAAGTTCATGGGCGCGGCGGTAAAGCCAGACAAGAAAAAGATATGCGATGTAGTCTTGAGGACGGATCAGAATGAGATGAAAACTGCTTCCCGCGAAGGCTACGTGGAATGTTCGACCACCACGGTAAATACCCGCGTAACGGTCTATACCTTCAACAACCAGGTAATAGGCATCAACAACAGCCCCGACCCCTACCTCGAAGAAAACAATGCCAGTCAGTAAAAAATAAGAGACAAGTTGTTTCTCAAAAAGCCCCACATCCGCCAATAGGCGGAGCGGGGCTTTTTATTTTGACAAATTTTACTGATGGGAATAGCATAAAAATAGTTATTTTATAATTAAGGGAGAATTAAAATGACGCTTACACCAAAAGATATAATATTTGTAGGACTGCTCACATTTTTAATAATGACGTTCGAAAAAAAAGATATTAAAAAACACATAATAACAATTCTGACAGTGGGTCCTCTGGTCGCTTTATGGGTATTATACGGCTAAATTATTTTTCTAATTCAATCAACTTACATTTAAAAGTCGCCCACGGATCAGGGCGACTTTTTTTATTCGAGGATTAATTTATAATACACATATGGCTCAACCAATCCTAGAAAACAAAAAAGCCCATTTTGATTATCAGATCCTAGAAACCTTTGAGGCAGGCATTTCTTTGACTGGCCAGGAAGTAAAATCCATTATGACCGGCAAGGCTAATATGGCGGGAGCATTTGTGTTGGTCCGTCCACGAAGTGCAGAATTGATTAATTTTCAAATTCAACCCTATCAGCCGCTTAATAAAGGAGCTAATTTTAAAGAAGATCGCCCGAGAAAACTTCTGCTTCATAAAGACCAAATAAACTATTTAATGGGAAAAGCTAAAGAAGGAGGACTGGCTATTATTCCCTTGACAATTTATAAGAAAAAAAGCAAAATCAAGCTAGCTATCGGCCTAGCCAGACATAAAAACAAGCGCGACAAACGTGAAACGATCAAAAAACGTGAGACTCAGAGAGAAATTAAAAGAGTGACTGGTTAGCTGAAATTTAAAATTTTCTTATGGATTATTATGTCTATATTTTATATAGCTTAAAAGATAAGCGATTATATGTTGGCTGCACCAGTAATCTTCAAAAAAGATTTAAACTGCACAACAGCGGAATGGTTGATGCTACTAAATATCGCCGACCATTAGAACTTATCCATTATGAAAATTTTAAAAATAAAGCCGATGCTTTTAATCGAGAAAGATTTTTTAAAAGCCTTTGGGGTTCTCGATTAAAAAAGAAAATTATGCAAAAATACCTCAAGGACATGGCTAAAACAATTTGTGAAACAAATTGTTCGCCCGAACATTTTACTAGTGATTAAGTTTTATGGGCTAAATCATTTCGACAAACGAAATGATCGCCCGAACATCTAATCACTTAGTGATTAGATGTTTTAGGGAGTGTTGGGCTTCGACGGACATTGAAAAATTAGGATCGAACCAAGGCGTAGAAACCTTGTAAAAATTCTACAAACGGAAAAGTGCAAACTTTTCATCTAAGTTAAGAATGCCAGCAATGGCATTTGCCTAACTTCTTCGCTCCTTCGAGAGTGAAGCATCCAAGCGCTTGATACTCGCTAGGGCTGTCTTGGGTGTTATATTAGCGAGATATATTTCCGCTGTTCCCGCTGACGGAAACGAAAATTAGTCGGGATTGACCGAAAAGTTTCCGCCAAACTTTTTACTTTTCGGCTGAAATTCAGGTTTGGCTACGTTCGTAGCAGTTCTAATTCGTAAATGTTTCGGATGCGGGTTCAACTCCCGCCACTTCCACAATGGGTTCAACTCCTACTGCCTTTCGACCAATACCTGAAAGTTAAATCAAAAACTTACCGCTTGCGGCGAACTTTTTGTATACGAAACCATTTTAAAGCAATCATGCAAAGGCATGAAAAGCTGCCGAAAACGGCAAAAAACTCCATCTAGCCTATTTTATTAGCTATGAGATCATAGAGATCTTAAAGGTCGAAAATTATAATTAACCAAACAACTCCATGATCAATAACAACAAAAACAGCGAAGATTTAATAGGACTATACAAAAAATCAAAAAAGTCCTGGACTTGCCTCCTCAGTATTTAAAAGCTTTTGAATACAGATATGGACTTTTTGATGGTAGGTTGTACACCTATAAAGAAATAGGCGCACAACTAGGGATAAGTACTGCTCGCTCCGGCCAGCTCCTGGCAAAGATTGAATACAAATTGAAAGTTATTCAGAATTGACACTGCCGGGAAAATCATGATAATCTTCTATTAAGATCACCACGAAAAAGCCCTCTTAAGGTTCTGTCCTTATGGGGCCTTTTTCTTTTTAAGCTCCAACTTGGATCTCAGATCGCTTACGAAATTCAAATATTTTTTATCATTACGATTAACCTTTTTCAAAAGAGCAGAATATTTGTTTCTATTTGGAATTAAAAGGCATTCTAGCTTGTCATTTTTAGCCAAATAATCTGCCAGGCAATAAAAATCTCCATCCCCAGATACGATCAATGCTTTATCATATTCTTTATAATCAACCATGGCCTGCAAAACCAGCTCCGCATCGCAATTTCCTTTAGTCGTCCCATCTTTGTACTTGAGGGTGGGTTTGAAAATAATAACATAGCCATATTCCTGCAAAGATTTATATAAATCTTTGTGCTCCTCCATATATCCGATAAAAATATATGCTTTGATTACGGAATATTTTTCTTTAAGGTATGTTCTAAACCTAATAAGATCCAATTTCCAGCCCTGATCTTGAATACTGAGATTTAGATTTTGACTGTCTATAAACGCGTAATTATTTAACGACCTATACATACCAATAATTTTTTGATTATTTTTATTTTTAAATAATAATCTTGCGATGAATAAAAATCAAATATTTAAAATAATTTAAAAAGGAAAAATATTATTTTAATTTCAAATCAATTATTCCTGCGTTGCCAGATTTTTTAATGCTGGTTCGGACAGCCTTCACGGTCCTCCACAAAATAATAAAACCCGCAATCAATTTGTGGGTTTTATTTTTATTAATTTTTTGTTAAAATATAGCCAATTAACATTTAAATTTATGGCAACAAAAAAGAACAAAAAGTTTGTCTACGCATTCGAAGAGGGAAATAAAGATATGAAAGAACTCCTTGGGGGAAAAGGCGCAAATCTCGCCGAAATGAAAAAACTCGGCATCAATGTACCCCCGGGATTTACTATTACCACCGAAGTCTGCAAGATCTATAACGACACTAATAAAAAAATACCGCCGGAAGCGCAGAAACAAATAGAAGTTAAGCTCGCCAGTCTGGAAAATAAAATGGAAAAGAAGCTTGGCGACGCAAATGATCCCCTTCTCGTTTCTGTCCGGTCGGGAGCCGCGGCTTCAATGCCGGGAATGATGGATACCATCTTAAATCTCGGGCTTAACGACGGATCCGTTTTGGGTTTAGCCAGAAAAACGAACAATCCCAGATTTGCATGGGATTCATATAGAAGGCTTATTCAGATGTTCGGCAATGTGGTTTTAGAAGTTGAGCATTCCGCTTTCGAGCATATTTTGGAATCAGTAAAAGATACCGTCGGAGCTAAATTCGACACCGATCTTACAGCCGAAGACATGCAAGAAGTTGTCAAAAAATACAAAGCAATTATAAAACTTAAAACAGGAAAAGAATTTCCCCAGGACCCCAAAAAACAATTGGAGCTTTCGATAAAAGCTGTCTTTAATTCTTGGAACAACTATCGCGCGATAAGATACAGGGAAATAAATAATATCAAAGGTCTCATCGGCACCGCCGTAAATATTCAAGCAATGGTCTTTGGAAATTTGGGCGATGATTCGGGAACCGGTGTTTGTTTCACTAGAAACCCATCCACGGGAGAGGCTAAATTCTATGGCGAATATTTGATGAATGCGCAGGGAGAAGACGTAGTCGCCGGCATCAGAACCCCGCTACATGTTTCCGCATTAAAAAATCAAGATCCTAAAATATATAAAGAGCTGGTGACCGTCTGTAATAAAGTTGAAAAGCATTATAAAGACATGCAGGATATGGAATTTACCATTCAACAAGGCAAACTTTATGTTTTACAGGCAAGGAACGGAAAAAGAACTGCGGCAGCCGCAGTTAAGATCGCAGTTGATATGGTAAGCGAAAAAATTATTACCAAAGAACAAGCGCTTCTGAGAATAGATCCAAATCAACTCAATCAGCTTCTACACAAACAATTTAATCCAATGGCTCTAGATAAAGCCGAAGCTATCACTCAAGGACTCCCCGCATCCCCCGGCGCAGCTGTAGGAGAAATTGTTTTTACCGCGGCCGATGCATTCAAAAAAACTCAAGAAGGACTTGATGTTATCTTGGTTAGAATAGAAACCTCCCCTGAAGATATCGACGGAATGCATTCAGCTAAGGGAATTTTAACCGCTAGAGGCGGAATGACCTCGCATGCCGCGGTGGTTGCCAGAGGTATGGGCACTTGCTGCGTTGCCGGATGCTCGGAACTGATTATTGACGAAAAAGCTAAAACAATGACGATCAAAGGGAGAGGGATAGTATTAAAAGAAGGGGATTTTATTTCTCTAGATGGAACTACCGGAAAAGTTTATGCGGGCAAACTCGCAACTCAAGACCCGGAACTTTCCGGAGATTTTGGAAAAATTATGCTCTGGGCGGATAGTTTTAGAAAAATGCGGGTAAGGACCAATGCGGATACCCCAACAGATGCCGCAATGGCTAGAAAATTTGGCGCAGAAGGCATCGGTCTTTGCCGCACCGAGCATATGTTCTTTGAAGGCGAAAGAATAAAAGCCGTAAGAGAAATGATCTTGGCCAATGATCTTGAGAGCAGAAAAAAAGCTCTAGCCAAACTTCTGCCCTATCAAAGAGAAGATTTTGTAGGATTATTCCATACAATGGAAGGATTCCCTGTTACAGTAAGATTACTCGATCCGCCGCTACATGAGTTTTTACCAAAAGAAGAGAGGGATATAAATGAGATCGCCAAAGAAATGAACGTTGAGATAAAAGTTTTAAAAGCAAAAATAAACGATCTCCACGAATTCAATCCAATGCTCGGACACCGAGGATGCAGGTTGGCTATAACCTTCCCCGAAATTTACAATATGCAAGTAGAAGCTATCATTGATGCGGCCATTGCTGTATCCAAAAAATGTCCGAAGTGCGGAAAAAAGCACAAAGTTGTTCCCGAAATAATGATACCCCTCGTCGCCACCACAAAAGAATTTTCTATATTAAAAGAAAATACGATAAAGACCATTGAAGCCAAAATAAGATCGGCAAAAATAAAGATGGATTATAAGATCGGAACAATGATCGAAGTTCCAAGAGCAGCGATTATCGCAGACAAGCTTGTAAATGTTGGTGCAGAATTTTTTTCATTTGGCACAAACGATCTTACTCAAATGGGAGCCGGACTTTCCAGAGATGATGCCGGAAAATTCTTAAAAGAATATGTAAAACAAGGCATTTTCGAATATGATCCATTCGAGGTCTTAGATCAGGAAGGCATAGGAGAATTAATGAGAATAGCGATCAAAAAAGGCGGGGGGCGAAAGAAAGATCTTAAAATTGGAATATGCGGAGAACATGGGGGCGAGCCACGGACCATAGAATTCTGCCACAGAGAAGGACTAAGTTATGTTTCCTGCTCCCCATTCAGAGTTCCGATCGCAAGATTAGCGGCAGCTCAAGCGGCGATAAAAGAAAAAAATAAATAACCGTAAAAAATAAAAAACCCCGCAAGCTTGCGGGGTTTTTTATTTTCAACTACACCTTCATTTTCTTGAACGCATAAGTTCCGATGATAATAACCAGAACTGTAAATCCAGCTAAAACACCCACATCGAAAATAAATCGAAAATGAGAGACATTCAGCAAAACACTTCGTAATGCGTCAACCGAATAAGTAAGCGGATCAGCAAGAGTGAGCGGGGTTAGCCAGGCAGGAAGATTGTTTATCGGAAAAAGCGCTCCAGAAAGAAAGAATAGCGGAAAAATAAGAAAACTCGATATTAACTGAAAGCCCTCGGGACTTTCCATTTGTGATCCGATTATCAGCCCCACACTTACAAAGGCACAGGTTGAAAGAAACAATATGATCAGCGCGGCGAACAAAGAAAATGCCGTTATATTCAATCCGGAAATAAGTCCCACCCTACTCAATAACAAACCTATCAAAAGCAAAATAATGGACTGAACCATTGAATCGGTAGCCCCACCGATTATCTTTCCCATAAAAATAGAAGTGCGAGAAATAGGCGCCACTAAAACCTCCTTCAAAAAATCAATTTTTCTATCCCATACAATATAAACGCCAAAAAATACCGAAGAAAAAAGAACGGCCTGAGTTAAAATTCCCGGAAAAATAAATGATTGATAATTTACACCCGGAATGGAAACACTAGAACCCAATCCTCCGCCAAAAACTAAGAGCCACAAAATCGGATTGACTATAGATGCCACGATCCTTGATTTTTCACGCAAAAAAACCTTTATTTCCCTATACCAAATAGCCAAAATTCCATTCAACTCTTTATATATATCCATATTTTTATTTCTTTGATCTATAATTTACGATCTTTTCCGCCCACCCGCCCTCTGCCGACTCATCCCTTTGTGGAGAAACTTTCCAAAGAAGAAAGACATCGTCTAGGGTCGGAGATCTTAATTCGACCGAATCAACATTTCCAATCACTTGCAGGATCTGTGCCAAATGCTTGTTCGCATCCGTAACCGCCAAAGAAACTATCCCGTTCTTTTCGGTTATTTTTTTAACAAAATCAAGTTTCTTAATTTTTTCCAGATCAGGATATTTTATTTTTATATTTATCACATCTCCGCCAATAACTTTTTTAAGCATCTCGGGAGAGTCCGAAGCGACTATTCGCCCCTTATCAATTATCGCCAAACGATTGCAAAGTTTATCGGCTTCGTCCATATAATGAGTAGTAATGATGACGCTTATTCTTTCTTCTTTGGAAAGTTTCTCCACATAATGCCATATATTTTCGCGTGATTGCGGGTCTAGACCTAAAGTCGGCTCGTCCAAAAATACGATCTTGGGATGATGCATTAATCCCCTGCCAAGTTCAAGCCTCCTTCTCATCCCCCCGGAATATTGCTTTACCAGATCATCTTTTCTATCGGTTAGATCGACAAGCTCAAGCACCTCCTTTATTCTTTTTTCCCTAAGATCTTTCGGCATATTATAAAGCATGCCGTGTAATTTTAAATTTTCATATGCAGTTAAGGTATCGTCTGAGCTAGGATCTTGAAAAACTATACCAATAGACCTCCTGACATGATCAGGCTGGTGAACAACATCAAATCCATTGACCCTTGCAGTCCCAGAAGTCGGCCTTACTATTGTCGTAAGCATAAGAAGTGTGGTCGACTTTCCGGCGCCATTCGGCCCCAAAAGACCAAATATCTCTCCCTCTTCAACTTTAAGATTTAATTTATTAACCGCAATCAATCCGTCATATTCTTTTGTAAGATCCTCGGTTTCTATAATAGCCATATAAGTAAATATTAACTTTCTTGATTATTACAATAAAATACCACAAAACAAGTAAACTTGAAAATGCTTCTTTATTTTTTCCCGATTATTATTTAACATAAATATATGAAGTTTGGAAAAGAAAAATTTAATAATAAGAATGACAAGCCGGAAACATTGCCGGAAAAAGAAAAACGCCTGGTTCGCGAAATAGAAAAATTGCCGGCAGATGCTTTAGAAAAAATAAATCTTCTGTTAGTTTGGCGTGGATTTAAATCATGGACTAAGTTAACTTATCTTTACAAAACCTGGGGAGCCGGTGATCCGGAGCCAGACCTGACTCCGGAAAGAAAACGCGTCCGCATGTCCGAATTTGATCAGCTCTTGGGATTCATGGGTCTAGCTGCTGTTGCGAGTAAAGAATATCGCAAAGAACCAAGCTTTGAACGAAAAAGCCCTATTCCCGGCAAAGAATATAGAGATTACTACATTGCACCCAAACTTGAAATTGCCGAAGAAACAGCCAATAGATCAGAAGAACAAGAAAAAACGGAATTCACCGAAGAGATAAAAAATAAAATTCAAAAACTAAGCCCTGTTCTATACGCAGAAATGATCAAAGAGCTTGATTCGCGATAACTATAGACAAAATCCCTCAAATCCTTTAATATGTATTGATATTGGTTAAATTTAACGAAAAAATAAACGTAAGAGAGGTAAGAGTTATAGACGACACAGGCGCTAATTTAGGCGTCCTTCCAACCGAGGAAGCGTTAAAAATGGCCAAAGAAAAGGGTTTGGATCTTGTGGAAATATCGCCAATGACCAATCCCCCAGTAGCAAAAATAATCAGCTTTGATAAATACCGCTACCAGGAAGAAAAGAAATGGAAAAAGCAAAGATCGATGCAAAAAACCCAGGAAATGAAGCAAGTACAGATCAGCGTCAGGGAGGCCGAACACGATCTAGGAGTTAAAGCGACCAGGGTCAACAAGTTCTTGGACGAGGGGCACAAAGTAGAGATCCTGCTCAACCTAAGAGGTAGGGAAAAAGCTCACCAAGATCTCGCTAAACAAAAATTAAGGGACTTTATGAAAACAGTCAACCCGGAGCATAAGGTTCTTGCCGATGTAAAATGGACGGGCCGAGGATTCAATGTTCAAATAGTAAAGAAATAGCACACTAACAGCGCACTACGAAAGCGCCCATATGAATAAAAATATATAATTATGAGAAAAAGTTTTTCAAAAAGATTTAAACAAACAAAGACCGGTAAATTAATGAGACGCTCAATGGCACAGGATCATTTTAGAGCTAATAAATCCGGAAATCAGATCCGCAACAAAAGAGGCGCTTCCATAATTAAAGACGTTGATATGAAAGCTTTTTTGCAATTTAAAACTAAGGGCCGGATAAAATAAAAAGTAATTAAACTAATATGAGAGAGATATCGGCTGGAATAGTTATATACAAAAGAATAAAAGACCGCGATGGAAAAGTGGAGAC
>JAMCXE010000051.1 GCA_023474975.1 Patescibacteria group bacterium | reverse complement strand
TGACGGATTAAGATTTTTTTCGTCAGGAATAAATTCTGATAAAGTCGAATCCTCATCGTCATCGCCAACCGGAGATTCCAAAGAAACAACATCTTGAGATATCTTTTGAATATGATGAACCTTTTCAACGGGCAAATTCATCTCAATAGCAATTTCTTCGGGAAGCGGCTCGCGACCAAGCTCCTGGGTCAATCGCCTCTTCGCTTGAGAATATTTAGAAATGGTTTCTACCATATGCACGGGAATTCTGATCGTTCTAGATTGATCGGCCAGAGCCCTTGTTATAGCCTGCCTTATCCACCACGTTGCATAAGTGGAAAACTTAAAACCTCTTCTGTAATCGAATTTATCTACTGCGCGCGCCAAACCTATATTTCCTTCCTGCACCAGATCGAGAATACTTAAATTTGGCGTTCTATTTACGTAGCGCTTAGCTATGGAAACGACTAGTCTTAGATTTGCTCTTATAAATTCATTTTTCGCTTCTTTGTCGCCCTTCTCCAATCTTTTAGCAAGTTCTTTTTCCTGTTCCGAAGTTAAAAGCGGTGTTTTGCCGATTTCTTTCAAATATATCTGAACGGAGTCCGGCATATCGCCCTCGGTAAAAGTTGCTCGAGCCAATTCTTTTTCAGAAACTTCATCTTCTTTGGGAAGCTGAATAAGCTGACTGGTTTCGATAACTTTTATATTAGCCTTGTCCAGGTCGCCATAAACCTTTTCCAAAAAATTGACATCGTCTTCTATATGAGGAAAAAAATGCAAAACTTCGGTATCGGTAACAAAACCCCTTCCCCTTCCCCGCTCGATAAGTTCGGCCAACTGATCTTCGGAATTAGATTTGCCCAACTTCTTTTTTGATGCCTTGGCAACGATCTTCCTATTATTTCCCTTCTTATTTTTTGGGGTCACAAGCCTCTTAGTCGTCTTTTTGATGACTAATTTTTTATTTTTCGCCACAGATCTTTTTGGCTTTTGTAAGATCTTTTTTTTCTTGATTTTTTCAACTTTCTTAATTTTCGCCGAAACCCTCTTTTTTATTTTTTTCATATAAACAACGACAAAACCGCCTTTAAGCGACCATTAATTATAAATATTTAGTTATTTTAGGATTTAAAATACGTATTTATAGCGATTCTTTCCCTTTCTGGCCGAAGGCATACATTTTTATTGGTATGCGGCCAATCCATATCTATTTCATTTATATTATACATTTAATAGATAGCTACGGTCAAGCTAGGTAAATTTATCCCCAAATTAACGGATTTTTGCCCAAAAAGCTAAGTTTTATTAGCTTTGTGCCTTAAGCTTGTGTATCTCTTCTGTTACCGCCTTGTATTCTTTTACTTTTTCCATCCACTCGTCGTCCTTTCCCGCGGCCTCCAGCTCCCGTGCCTCAGCGCCCAATCTTGCCTGTCTCTCCTTCAAATGATCAAGCTTTAATTCGTGTATCAATTGAGCGAACTCATCCTTGAGCTTGTTATCCAAGTCGCCCGAAGCAGACCCCTTCCCTTTTGAATTATTAGGTACCTCGCCCTTAGCGGAAAAACCGGCATTTTCAAAACTAAAACGAAGGCTAATAAGCTCCCACGTCTTATTAAGAGAGCCATCAATATCTTTACCGCTGTTTTCATATAATTTCCTATAAGATTCTGGCAGGTAATCTAAATATTCCTTAAATTTTTCGTTTATTTCTTTATCATTCATAGCTAAGCCCATAAGCCGCTGGCAAATAAGATCTCTTCTGGTAAATTCTCTTTCCGGCTCCTGCAAAGGATCGTCCTCCGCGACGCTCGAGCCCTGAGCTTCTTTGATGTTTTCCATTTCTTCCAGCAAAACGCCTTCGCCCAGCTTGGATATTTCGGAAAGTTCTTTTATCCAATGATCTTTTTCTATGGGACTTGATAATAATTTTACCTTACCCAAAACAACACGAAGATTTTTCTTAACTTTTTGAAAATCAGTCTCGCCCGATCTTGTATATAGATATTTGTAAAAATAATATTCCATAGCCGGCTTTGCCGTCTTTAAAAGCTCGGCGATATGACCGGGCCTTTCCCTAACCACGTCCGCAGGATCTTTCATTTTTGGATCATCAAGAACCAAAACTTTTACCGACAAATCTAAACCCGAAGCCAGATCGATACCTCTTTCGGCCGCCACCTGCCCGGCCTCGTCTGCGTCAAAACTCAAGATCAATTCATCCGCGATCTTCTTTAATGTCTTTAGATGCTCAGACGTCAAAGCTGTACCTGAAGTAGCGATCACGTTCTTAACACCATCTTGCCACATCATCAAAAAATCCATCTGTCCCTCCACTAAGATCGCCGATCTTGCCTCACGAATATCATTTTTAGTCTTATGAAAACCATAAAGTATCTTAGACTTTTGAAAAATAGGCGTTTCGGGGCTGTTCACGTATTTACCGGTATTCCTGTCGTCGCGCCCCGGCAATATCCTGCCGGTAAATCCCACAACTTTACCAACGTGATTATACAAGGGGAACATTAACCGACCACGAAATCTATCCCAATATGTCCCCCTTTCTGTTTTAAAAATAAGTCCGGCTTTTTCCATGTCTGCAATGCTGAATTTTTTATTAAGCAGGTGACGGGTTAAAGCGTCATATTCGTCGGGCGCGACGCCCAATTCAAACTCTTTAGCTGTCTCACCTTTCAGGCCGCGATCTATGAGATATTTTTTAACTTCTTCCGACCCATACAGATTATTTCTATAAAATTCTTTCGCCGATTCCAATACTTTATATAAAACGTCGTAAGTTTTGAAATCCCGTCCGCCATGCACGTCCAAATTCACGCCAGCTTTTTCGGCCAAAACTTTTAAAGCGTCAAAAAACTCCAGATTCTCATAAAGCATCAGGAATTTAATTACATCTCCGCCGTTACCGCAGCCAAAACAATGCCAGATTTGCTTATCCGGAGAAATCATAAAAGACGGGGTTTTTTCTTTATGAAAAGGACAAACGGCGCGGAAATTTTTCCCGGCCGGAGTCAGCTTCAAGTATTGCCCCAAAAAATCAACGATGTCTATTTTTTCTTTAACTAGTGATGATATTGATAATGTTTCCATATAATTGACTAGCGGCATTTTATTCAAGCCCTAGACGTGAGGAGTGACGCGTGTAAGAACACGCTAACGACGAACAACGACGGAATTGAATTATTATCAATATCGTCACCCACAGCGACGTCTAACATAATATTCTTATTCTAATCTTAAATTATAAAAAAGCGAAGTATATTATTGACGGTAAAAAATATTTGCCTTATAATATATGAATTATGAAAACGTGTTCAATCTGCGAAAAAGGATATTACATCGGCGGCACTCGCCGGCTTCTTCGTGGTCACTACAATCCAACTTCAGACTCCAGAAAAAAACCCAACCTTCAGTGGGCCAAGATACCCGGAAAACCCGGCAGATATATGGTTTGCGCAAAGTGCTTGAAAAAGATCAAAAAACAATCTGGCAAGAAATAAAAAAATGGCTCACTGAGGAGCCATTTTTCATATTATGTTATAATATACTTGTCGCTAAAGTTTAAAAAATATTCATCAAAATGGTTATAAATCAAATAGTTGATATCTTGGGATTGATCGCCGGTTTAGTTTTTATCTATGTGAATATAAGAGCCAGCAGATCGATGGTTGGATCTTTTTTTAAAAAATATTATGTTAATCTCATCGTAGCCTCATTGTTTTTTGCATTGGGCTGGGCTACCAACTTTTTTGAAGTTCTAGGCATTTCATCGGCAGACACTGCAGAATTTCTGCATCATCTCTTCTTACTTTTGTCCGGAATCGTTTTTGTTGCCGCCAGCTATTATCTTCCGAAAGAAGCGGCTGAGTATATGAAAACTAAAGAAGCGAGAGCGCAATAAATAAAATCCCCGAACCGGGGATTTTTTATATCTCAATAAGCGAACATTTGTCTTCTGAAAAATGCTTTGGGTTTTTGACCACCCCTATTCAAAATAATCCAACTTCATAGCCCGCCTTACCTCTTCCAATGTTTCCTGTACTTTTTCTCTGGCCTCTAAAGTTCCTTTCTCTAATATCTTCATTACTCTTTCCGGATCCTTGGCCAATTCTTCACGCCTGGATCTGATCGGACCGATTATTTTTTCCAAAACTCCAATAAGTCTCTTTTTAAGAACTACATCGCCAAGCCCTCCTTTTTTATATTGATTCTTCAGTTCTTCGATTTCGTCTTTATTTGGATCAAAAATATCCAAATATGTAAAAACCATATTGCCTTTCACGTGACCTGGATCGCTGACTTTCAAATGCTTCGGATCTGTATACATCATCATCACTTTTTCATTTATTTCTTTTGAAGAATCAGAAAGAAAGATAGCATTATTCATAGATTTGCCCATTTTGGCGGAACCGTCTATTCCGGGCAATCTGGCATTCTTCGGCACCACCGCTTTTACACGGTCAAAAACTTTTCCGTAAATAGTATTAAATCTGTCCACAATATCGTTGGTTATTTCTATCATCGGAAGCTGATCCTCGCCCACCGGGACGACCGTCGCTTTAAATCCTAATATATCGGCAGCTTGGCTGACCGGATACATTACAAATCCAGCGGGTATTCCTCGTCCGAATTTTCTTTGTTTTATTTCTGTTTTAACTGTCGGATTTTGCTCTACGCGCGCCAAAGAAACAAGATTCATAAAATATCCAAAAAGTTCCGATAATTCAGGAATTTGGGATTGAATTAAAATAGTGCTTTTCTCCGGGTCAATGCCTACGGCCAAGTAGTCCAAAGCAACCTCCAAAACATTTTTCCTTACCCTCTCCGGATTATCAGCGTTATCGGTAAGCGCCTGAGCGTCAGCGATCATCACAAATTGCTTATATTTGTCTTGCAGTTCTATTCTGTTTTGCAACGAACCGACATAATGCCCCAAATGCAGCCTGCCCGTCGGCCTATCGCCGGTTAAAATGGTTTCTTTCATATACTAAATAATAACCTAAAATACGGTATATTTCTATCAATTTTTGTTACCTTCCAATTCCCCTATTCTGTTCTTAAGCTCAACCATTTTCAGTTCCCTGTCGATCATAAAAGAATTGAGTTTTTTAAGATTTTCCATGTTTTTTGTATTTTCGGTAATATCCATCACCGTAGACAAAATATGCTGCTCGCCATTAATATCTATAAGATCGGCGGAAGTTAAACCAATAATTATCTTTCCGGACTTTGTCTTTAATTTTAGCTCAGAATTGGAAATTTTATTGCTTTTTAATAAAGTTTCAGTAAATAATTTTCTGTCATCGGGATTAGCCCATATATTCAGCTCAACGACAGTCTTACCTAGAGCTTCTTGCTCGGAATAGCCAACCAGGCTTTGTTTGCTTCAACGATGCGCCCATCGGTAAAACGGGTAATTACAACGCCGTATGGAGCAACCTGAAAAGCTTTCTGAAATTTTTCCTCTTGAAAAACAGTTTCATTCGCCAGACGCCCATTAACCGCAAGAATAAGATCATAAGCCAGGAAAAGTATAAGCAGAGAGTATGTCAAAACTATCAATATATCAAATTGACCCGAAGCAAAAAAATTATTGTTCGTAGGCAAAGCAACGTTCGGCAAATTCGTGATTATTCTTATGGTGTTCACAAAAGCATAGATCAAAAAAATAATTCCGATCCCAAAAGAAGATTTTCTCAGATCTCCTTTAAGGCTAATCAGTGAAAACCATGCCCATTGAAGCGCTAAGGCCAAAAATACAGCCGCAAGAACTATAGTACGGCCGGGCAAATTACTATTTATGAATGTAAAGTAGTAGAAGAAAATTCCGGAAGCAATTATCAAAACATAATTATGGACCTGGCTGCCTGGCCTTCCCATAAACTTACGGAAACCTATATAGAATATCAAAATACCGGAAAGAATCAGGACGTTTGCCATTACTATCGAAAATAAATCAGAAATATTTCCCCGTAAAACTATCAATAATGACCCGGCTGCCTGCAAACCCATTCCAATAAACCACAAGGAAATTCCCTTGAATACCCTCCGAGCATTTAGCCAAAGCGAAATGAAGATCAGCGTAGAAATAAAAGAGAGCAAAACATTGATCAATAAAATCGTTTTTAGATCCAAAAAACTCATAATCTAATTATAACATTTAAAAACTTGTCGGACTGCCGGGATCCGCCAACCGGCGGAGAACCCGGGTCGTTTTTCAATAATATTTTATATTATATATGTCGGACTGCCGGGAGTTGAACCCGGGTCGCATCCACCCCAAGGATGTATACTACCGTTATACTACAGTCCGATATTCTTTAACTAAAAAGAACACCTATTAGAATAGCCTAAATTACAAATTGCTTCAATTAAAAAAAACCGGCATAAGCCGGTTTTTTAATAAAATTATATTTTATTTTTCAGCATTATAAATTGCTGTAATTTCCGATCCGGAAAGAACGCGAGAATAAACGGCGACATCGTCCATTAAGCCGCTGAAAAAATTGTTTGAGTATCCAGGAAAATTTCTGGCTCCGATACTTAAAGCGGTGCCGTTACCAGTTATGCTTGCGCTAGCTGTATCCTCTTCTTTAAATTGTCCATCAACATAAAAATCAACCTTATATGTAGAATGATTAAATGTAACGCTTACGTAATGCCAATTCGTATCCGATATTGTAATGGATGAAGCGGCCCAAGTCCCATTATAAAATCTGATATTAGAAGTGTTATTAAGATCAAAAATCCAGCCGTAAGCACCACCGCCGTATGTACTAATAAAATCCTCTTCGGAATTGGTCGCATTTGCCTTTTTAATCCAAAGTGATACCGAAAGATCAGATGAAATAAAATTATTATTAGTTAAAGTTGGAATACCGACATAATCACTGCTTCCGTTAAATTGCGCCGCATAGCTACCGACTTTACCCGTAACATAATGAGTGTCCGTTCCGGACCAAGTTCCAGTATTTCCGCTACCGCTCGAATCAGTAACAGATGTTCCACCCCCCTCATCGAATTTCCAGTAAGCAACAAGTCCGTTTGTGGGAATTAGAGATGGAGCGATGTTATTATCCAGAGTCAAATCATTTCCGAGTTCAAATCTGGTTGATACTTGTCCACCATCATTAGCAGCATTAGAGGCAAGATATTTGTCTGATTCCATGGTAGCAGAAAGAGCCCAGGATCCTGGGATGTAGGTGTAGTAGAGACCTCCGGCTACTGTGTTGATAGGATCTATGGGTAGAGCGAAGAAGAGATTGCCGGCTGAGGATTGGACTGAGGTGAGATCTACGGGTATCCAGCCTGTGCCGTCTATGTTCCTGTAGTGGGTGGAGTCTGAGCAGTGATAGACATAGCCTCCTCCGAGAGCCGGGAGACCGAGACCGGAACAGTCTGAGGTGGAACTTGGGATGGAGACATAGACTGTATTATGAGTACCCATGGCAGTGCTGGAGCCTCCGAAAGACTGGAAGAAGAGAAGAGCTTGGTTTATCTGGTTTATCTCTGTGACTCTATTGGCATCCCTGCTCTGCTTTACCATCTGAGCTGGGTTTATGACTAGAAGAGTGACTGTGGCTAAGACAGCCAAGATACCTATGACTATGAGGAGTTCTATGAGGGTGAAGCCCGTTAGAGATCTCGGTTTTTTGTTTTTATTGAAATTATTGATTGGCGAGTGAAACATGGAATTAAATTAATACCCATTGATTAAGATCTCTAACGGGGTGAAACCCTTTTTCTTCTTTATAGAAAATTTAAAAAAGTCTTTAAAAAACATCGTTGTTTTATATAAAAGATATTATCTATTATAACAAAAAACTACCTTATCGCTGATTTTGGAATAATTGTTTTCACAGTGACTTCAAAAATATCCGGATTAAGATCTGGGTCTCCATCTATTGCCAACTGCAATCTCCTCATCGTTTGATTGTGCAAAAAATAATGCCACCATCTTGTAAGTGCGACTTGAGGAACGATGAGCGTTAAACGATCATTAGCCCACCTTTTATCAGTGCTCTTCAAAAAATTTATGATCGGATTAACCAAGTCGCGATATTCAGAAAATAATACGTCTATTTCTATATCCGGCGCATACTTTCTCCATTGCTGTTTTAAATCTTCTCCCTCGGCTCTATCCGTGGCAATGTGCAAAGCTAAAATCCTTGCCGGCTGAAAAGATCTGGCCATTTTTAATGCGTACAAAGCACCCATATCCATAGCTTGCACCAAGATTATCATGGTTTTTTCCGGCATTATTTCCGGCAGCATATTGTTTTCCAAAGATAAGATATTAGCGGTTCTAGTGTAATGTTTTTTAATCCCCTTCATTATAAAAACTATCAAAACAACCGCCGGAATAAGAATCCAGGCCCCGATTAGAAATTTTGAATAAAGAACAATAAAAAAGACTATGATGGTCGAAATAAATCCGGCGCCGTTGATCAATATTTTTTTTAATTGCCCGTACCCTTTTTTAAACCAATGAATGATCATGCCAAATTGGGATATAGAAAATCCCAAAAAAACACCCACCGCATAGAGCGGAATAAGGGCATGGACACTGCCTTGCGACAAAAATATCAGTAACGAAGCAAATAAAGAAAGTAAGAAAATACCATTAGCAAAGACAAGTCTTGAACCAAGGTTTAAGAACTGCGTCGGAAAGTAACCATCGTGAGCCAACTGCGAAGCAACACGGGGAAATCCGGCAAAGGGGGTATTTGCCGCCAAAAGCAATATCAATGCCGTAGAAAATTGGATAAAGTAATAAATAATATTGTGATCGAACAAAAGACGAGCTATTTGAGAAATAATTGTTTCGTTAGCGATTGGGACCACCTTAGCCCAGAAAGCCAGCGATGAAATGCCCAAAAATATAATACCCAGTACTGTTGCCATCCACATTAAGGTCTTAGCCGCATTTTTCGATTCCGGCGCCTGAAATGCTCCTACACCATTAGACGTCGCTTCAATTCCAGTCATTGCAGCGCAGCCAGAAGCAAAAGCGTGCAATATCAGAACGATTCCTAATGCGCCGATGGGTTCCATTGGTATGGCGGTAACATGACTAACCGGAAAAGTTCCATTTAAAAATTTCCACGCTCCGTAGCCGATCATAATAAAAAACGACGCCAAGAAAAAATAAGTGGGTAAAGCAAAAAGCTTTCCTGATTCTCTAACTCCCCGCAAATTTGCCCAGGTCAGAAAAATGATAACTACTATTCCTAAGGCCACACGATGAGGATATATTTCCGGAAAGGCGGATGTTATTGCCGCAATTCCAGCGGTCGTAGATACCGCAGCGGTTAAAACATAGTCTATTAGTAACGATGCTGCCCCTATTAATGCCGGATACTCTCCAAGGTTTTTTATTGCAACATTGTAAACCCCACCCCCTTGCGGATATTCATAGATAACCTGCCTATACGAAAAAGCAACCACAAATATCAAAGCCGCAATAGCTAATGCTATATACACGGACACAATAGACAATGAAGCCATGCCAGCAACAAGCACCAATAAAATTTCTTCTGTGGCGTAAGCAGTGGACGATAAAGCATCCGAACCAAAAATAGCCAGACCCTGCAAATTCGTCAATTTTTCCATAACGATCGCAGACGTGGCCAAGGGTTTGCCTAACAGCTTTTCCCTCAAGTTCTTAAACACCCTCAAATTATAGCAAAACGACCAATTAATAAAAAACCCGCACCTGGTAAAACCAAATGCGGGCTAATTGCGACGGTCGGCTAATCCAGCCGCCGCAGAACCACCTCGCGGAGCCTCTTGAAGAAGAGAACTTTCGTATTGTGCTTGGTTCCGAATATTCTGTACAACTCGAGCTGCACCATATCGGAAGGCCAGGCTATCCCGCGCTTCTCGTTTATTTTCAGCACGAGGATGCTGCGCCGGTCGAACTTTTTCGGATACTGCTTTATCTTGTCCACCAAGATGTTGCGCCAGCGTAAGAAGCTTTTTCTTTCCGCGGATTTAAAGATTATTTTTCCGCGATTCTCGTCACGCCTTTCTGCTACGTTTTGCATTTTAATTCCTCCGTTATTTAGCTGACAAAGTACAAACAATGATAGAAAAATATCATATTAACAGCAAAAAGTCAAGCTGTTAAAAAAATAAAAAACTCCATTTACTACCCCTAGCTCATTAGTAGGTGGGAAAGTTCAGTATTTTGCCACGGCAAGATACGATTTACTCTCCCTTTTTAAAACGATTAATCTGGGGGACAATGGAGTTTTCTAAACCTTGTTTAATACTTCAAGGTTAACTTTATTATACCATTTCTGTGAATTGTTTGTTATCAATCTGTGGATAACATTAAAACCCTAATAAATAACAACTGTACTACTCCTTAATACTGTCAAAATTAACGTCGTACAATATCTTATCGCGAACATTCTTGTAATCGACCACCTCCTCTTTAGTGAACCACGCCTTTATTTCATATTCGGAATCGAATTGGCTGGAAGATGCGTGAACCAAATTTCTTACCGCTCTATCACCGCTATCGGCCAAAGCATAGGAATCCACGGTATAGTCGCCCCTTATCGTTCCCACGGCTGACTGCAGGGGCTCAGTTGAACCAACTAATTTTCTGGTGATCGCAATAGCCTGATTTCCCTGCAAAACCATTGCCACTACCGGACTCGATGATAGGAATTTGACCAATTTATTTACAATCTCTTGGCCCTGAGTTTTAGGATCGGTCTTAACTTCTATCCCGGATCTTTTCTGTCCCTCTATTGAACGCTGACCCAAGGCTATGATCTCAGCTTCGTTCTTAACGTAGTGTTTATAGGCCTGATCTTTAGTCGGCAAAACAAATTTCAAAGCAACTATTTTCAATCCAGCTTTCTCAAATCTACCAATTATTTCACCGATAAGATTTCTTTGGACCGCGTCGGGTTTTAATAATACCAAGGTTTTTTCTTCGTGAAGTTTCATATTTTATTTTGTCTATAAAAATTAATTATCTAAAATAATAGCATTAATAACGATCCCTGTTAAATACCAAGAACTTTTATCTTGCCTGCATCCAAAACTATCTTTATGATCCCTTGCAGATCAGTCCTAAAAACCTGCGATCCGACATCAGCCAATCTGTTCAAGACTTCCTTGGTTGGATGTCCGTAGCTGTTCTTGCCAACCTCGATCACAGAAATTTTAGGATCGATCTTCCCCAAGAACATCGGATCGGATGAATATTTAGAGCCATGATGCGAAACCTTCAGAACATCCGTTTGGATATTTTTATTTTCAACGATCGATCTTTCCATTTTGGCGGAGAGGTCTGCCATATACAGCACCCTTAATCCCCCGCTTTCCAAAAATAATGCCAGCCCCGAATCATTTGAAGAAGCCGACAAATTAGTGGAATTCAAAACCGCCATAGTAGATGACGCATAAATGATACTATCTCCAATTTGAAGCGATATCTTTGGAATATTTTTTTGCAAAATAACCGCATTAAATTCTTTCCAATTTACGTCATCCGATTCATTGCCGTTATACAATACCGCTCCCACATCGTAATTTTTTAAAACATCGATAAGTCCGCCAAAATGATCTACTTCCGGGTGAGAAACAAAGACCAAATCTATATACCTATCGCCGATACCAAATATTTTTTCTAAATTAGAAACCACGCCTCCCTGTAGCGGCCCTCCATCAATAAGATATTTAATACTCTTATTTCCGCCGGGCAAAACGACTAAAGAGCTGTCGCCCTGACCCACTTTTAAAAAATATAATTCCGGTCCGAAAGAAATTTTCGAGAAAAATATAAGATACCAGATCACGAGATCTAGAGCTATCAGTATATATATAAATACTTTAAAAAGATCGTGACTCTTTTTCATTTTTTTTGAATTTATATACGAACAAAGATACGGCTACATAATAAGCAATACCCGATAAAAAACCGATGCCTTTTACCGGCAAAATAAACGAAAACTTTGAGAAAATATCCATTATAAAAAAATCATACGAAATAAACATATTGGCTATGATTCCGAGCATCTTTGCCGAAAAAATAGAGAACCATCCCGCCCCGGCCATAAAAAAACCGACCCCCATCGTAATAGGCACAAACTCAAGTATCAGTATATTTGCAAACAAAGAACTCAAAGAAAAAATACCAAAATTATATATTAATATCGGAAAAGCCATGATCTGCGCGGATGCTGTGACCACAGCATTTTCTCTCCAAGACAAAAAACCTTTATCAAAATTTTCTTTGACAAGATGAGATCGACCACGATTAGAAAATAAGCTCTTTATCGCGGGAGCCAAATAGATTATTCCAATAAGCGCCGCAAATGATAACTGAAAACCAGCATCGAATATCAATGTAAAAGGATTTAACAATATCATTATAAATGCAGTTAAAACAATGGCGTTTCTCGGATCATATAGACGCTCTGTCCTTTCAGCGAAAAGTACAATAACGCCCATTACAGCTGCTCTGACAACGGAAGCCTCCGCGCCGGTCATTATCACAAATAAAATAACGGTGAGTATGGTCAGATAGAACGATGCTGTTGCCGAAAAAATGGAAGCAAAAAAGGCTCCGACAACCAAAACTATAATGGAAATATTATATCCGGATATGGCTACCAAGTGGGTTGTACCGCTAAGCGCCATTTCATTTTTCAATTCTTTTGAAAAGTCTTCCTTACCGCCTATCGTAATACCGGTTAAGAAAGCGGCCTTCTCTTTTGGTAGAGATCGCTTGAAGATGTCTTTAATTTTTTCTCTTAAATTGAATAACCACGCCTTAATCGGGTTGCCCTCTCCCTTTGTCATCAGCTCTATTTCGGGAAAATTAACTTGACCAGAAATACCATGAAGCAAATAGAAATTCTTATACACATCTTCCGGTTTGTTTATAATGCCATTGAATTTTATCAGGTCCCCGTACTCGAAAGCCGGGTAAGCCTTTGCACCGATACTTACTAAACCGCTATATCCACCCTTTAGATCAACGATCAAAGTTTGCGCAGAATCTGTCTTTGAAACATTTTTTATTATTCCGGTAAATTCATGATCGGCGCCAAATGGCATGATCACCGATCCTGCTTGGATCAGAGAATACGATCTAAAATAAAAAACTCCCAGAAGGCCGGATAACAGTATCAGCAAGGCAAAAAAATTTTTATTCAGCAAAAAGAAAAAAGCCGAGACCCAAAAAAATAATACGATCAAAAAATAAATATTGCCGAACATTGTAGCCAAACCGACCCCGACAATAAAAAAAGAACAAAACCAAAAAGCCACCCTATGAATATCAATGCCCTTAAACATAAACAGTACTCATTATAAACCAGCTCGAACCGATAATACTTTCCGCGACTGTTAATAAAGTTGGGCCCACCCCCAATATCGATGTGTTCCCTTAAAAAAACACCCCGATCTTTTTCCGAGGTGTTTTTATGAAAACTACTTGATATCCTTGGCAAATTCCTTGAAGTCGCTTATCAATGCCGACAGCTCCTCATTTCTTATTTGCTCTATATTAGAAACTTTATTTTTCAAAAATTCGTTTATTTTTTCTTCATCGCCACCCGTAAGAATCTCCAGATCTTTTTTGTCCTGTTCCGACAAGACCTCATAGATCCTTAAAATTATCCTTTTAAGCAAAGTCTCTCCAAAATCCGAGATTATTTCTTCTTGCTCGCTTTGAGATAATTTTTCCAAGTTCAAACTATTTTTTAATTCTTGTGCTAGATCCATATTTTTTATTTAATTTTATTTAAAAACATCTCCGTATTTTTTCTCTGTCATTTCGATCGTTTGGGCAATATTTTTTCTCAAAAACTCAGCTTCGGGACCATTTCCTCTGCCAAGATCTTTTAATCTTTCCAAAACCTTATCTTGAAAAGCTATATCCTTTGATCTCGCTTCTACAACATCTCCGGCCAAAGATAGATCCCGAGTTCCTTTCGTATTCTTCCGTAAAATATCGAACCAATCCCCCTTCAGAATTTTCTCGGTATTTAATTGATGGCCTCCGTCTATTTTATAATCCCACACCGTACCAATAATTTTATTATCCTTGTTGAGTTTAAAAATAATTTTAGATCTATCATCTAATTTAAAAGTCTCTTGGTGAAATCCCGGAACTTTTTCTGCGCCGCTAGAAAAATTATTTTCATGCCCAAAATGCTCAGCCGATGCCTTGGGGCTAGTTCGTACAGCCTCTTTATGGTCGGGTTCGACATGATGCGAAACGGCTTTTTCCGCATCAACACTCTTTGCTTCCACAGCCTTTGATCCGACGTGTCCGCTGAATTTATCTGTTAAATTATTTTCAGTGTGAATTTTTGGCTTACCCCCAAACAATGCTTTTTGCCGCGCTTCCAAAGCCTGCTCGTGCTTCAATTCGCTATCAAGCATTTTTTCATAATGATGCGAAACTCTGGCACCAGGCACTATATTGTGACGGTACTCTTTTTCAACTTCTAAGTTTAATTTATCGATAGCTTTATTACTTTCTTCTATTTGTTTATTTATAAGATCAGCTCCCTTAATCGGCTTAGCCCCGGATCTAGCCGACTCATACAAATAATCCGGATTTTTACCAGAAGGTAACACCTCTGTTATCTTTCCATCAGAACCAAGCACATAAGCGGCTTGCTTATCAGCGCCATGGCTGTAATCCCACCTAACCCTCACCTCGGAATATTTAGGAACATTCGTCCCTGTTTTAGAAGCCACTTCCTGAGCTTGTTTTAATGCCCATTCATGCACCTTAGTGACGTCCTCAACATCGCCTTTAAATCCATAATGAAGAGGATCTTTTTCTAAAACATGCTGGGTGCCACGCACAATATCACCGCCATTCTCCGAAATAAACCCATTTTTTACCGCTAACTCATAAGCGTGCTGTTGCGCCCATTTATGTACTTCGCTGGCATTATTAATATCATAACCAGTAAATCCAAATTTGGCGGGATCATGTTCTAATTGCCGCTCTAAAACCTGGGTGATCCCCTCACCTTTGCGAACAGTTGCCAATTTTCTTAAATCTTCGGAATCGGGCAAGGCCATTTTATGAATATCCGCATCGGATCCTATCTCGTGCGCCGCCGGAGCATTAGAAACGGCAGCGTGAGCGCCACCCACAGTCGCTCCTATATTTTTTTCTACGGCCTGACCAGCAAACAAATGCTTAGCCCAATCAAATGCGTCTTTAGCCGCCTTATCAGCCCCGGTCCAATGCAAGGCATCTTTTAAAACCTCACCGAAAGACCCCGTTGCTATAAGAGCCCCCATCGCTCCCGATATTAAAGCCCGCTGCGTTTCTAATCTCTTGGATTCTTTATACAATCTTTCTGAAGCCGCCGATAATGCTTCTTCGTTTTTTTCAAAAAAACCAGATACGGAATCCACCGACCCGCCCTTTGTAATTTTTTCTATTTCCTCGCTCACCATCTCATCCATTAAACCCTTATGACCAATATGCATACCAAATTTCTTTCCCTTTCCTTGGGCTATTGCATTTTCGAGGGCCATAGCGGTACCGGTACCGGACAAAATTCTAGAAACGATCGCGGTTGTGCCTACAACACTTGCCAAAACCGCACTTCCGGCTATTCCGGCTACAATACCCCCGCCAATTAATCCGGCCGAAACTATATATTTTTGTTTGGCAGGCTGCTTTCTGTACCAATTACCCACTTCTTTGATAAGATCTCTTGAAAGAAAGGTTTTCTTGGTTTCTTCCGCCGATCGTAAATTTATTTTTATATCCTGAAGTTTATTGAACTCTTCCACCGTGAATTTGATCTTTTCCCCGGCATCTTTCCCTTCGTTCTTTTTTAAAAATTCAAAGTAAGCCTTTTTGGCTTCCTCCAGATCCTTTTTAAGCGGACCGGTTTTTTTATCGTAATCTTCCCGATCATATCCTCCAGCACGTCTAGCCCTTTCAAATTCCAATTGTGCTTTTGCAAAATTTTCCCGTAATTTATTATTTTCTTTTTCCTTCCTTTCCTCATTTTCTTTTTTCAAAAGATTATTTTCATTTCCCTCCCTATCTTTTTCTTCTAATGTCTTTTCGCGCATCGTAAAACCTTCTCCTCTTATGATCTTTATGGGCGACTCTTCTTTTTTATTCTCCGTGATTTCTTTAACCGATCCCTCTTTTTTGACGGCCTCTTCTTTTACTCCTAAAACTTTCTCTGGCTTAGGAATGCCGAATTCAACCTTGGTTCTTTTTTCTTGTTTAAAAATATTTTTAATACGCTCAAATTTATTCATATATTTATTTAACCATATTTTAGATAAAAAATCAATAGTAGTATGTAAGTAGTCTATCTGATATCTTTCGATGATTCAGTTAATTTTTTACTGAATATTCTAAAAACATTTCCTATAGGAAGAAAATCGGTCAAAAAATTATAAGCCGCGGCGCCGGACGGACCAAGAATGCCCCCAAAGACCAAAAATAAGCCAACGGCATTGGATATTCCCCATATCAAAAAATTCTCCCTGACTATAAAGATCGATTCACGACTCAATCTGATAGCTTCCGGTATCCTGGAAAGATCGTCGTGCATCAAGGCAATATCTGCCGCCTCAATAGCTGCATCCGATCCTTTTACTCCCATGGCTATGCTGACATCAGCCAAAGCCAAAGCTGCGGCATCGTTGACTCCATCGCCTATCATAGCGAGATTTCCATCTTTGCGCCTAAATCTTTTGACTACACCCAGCTTGTCTTCCGGCTTAAGATTCGCAACGTACTCGTCGATCCCTAATTGGCTAGCCACCCGTCTAGCCACGCTTTCATTATCCCCCGTTATCATCACCCAACGTTTAACTCCAAGTTTTTTTGTATAATCTATCAGGGCCTTAGCATTCGGCCTTATTTCGTCCTCAAAGCCGAAGAACCCTATCAATTTACCGTTAGCGCCAACAGCAACAATGCTTTCCCCCTCATCTCTTTTCTTTTCTATAAGCTCTTTGTTTTCTTCAGAAATTTTTATTCCATGGTTTTCCAAAAAAAAAGCAGAAAATAAAAAATAATTATTTTCACCCTTTTTAATGGCAATACCGTCGCCCGGACTTTCATTAAAACTATCTGGAGCAATTATATCAATATGCTGCTGCTTCAAATATTCGATTATCGTAACACTGGTCGGATGATTAGAATTGATGGCGCATATCCCGGCGATCTCTAGAAACTTATCTTTATCTATTCCAAAGGCGAACATATCAACAATTTTAGAATCACCTCGCGTAAGAGTTCCCGTCTTATCGGTCATGAATACATCAACTTTGGACAAACGCTCTATCACATCGGCACCTTTTATAATGATCCCGTGCTTAGCTGCTTTTGATATTGCCGTAGTAAAACCAAGAGGAATCGCTACAGCGATGTCATCGGCGCAAGTAACCAGTAAAATACTAAGAACCAAGTAACTATTGTGGGAAATAAGATATATGGAAACTGCCGCTGCGAGAGTGGAAATTATATACCAAGTACTGAATCTATCGGCTATCCGTTCCGTTTTTGTTTTTGATCGCCCCGCCTCTTCCACTAAAGAAATTATTTTGGAAAATGTCGTATCTTCGCCAACCTTTTCAACTCGAACCAACAACGACCCAAATTCATTGAACGTAGAACTAAAAACCCTATCTCCCGTCCTTTTAACGATGCGCTCGCTTTCTCCCGTTAAAGTCGACTCGTCGATACTGGCCTGGCCAGAGACCACAATGCCATCAACAGGAATGCGGCTACCAGCCTCAACCACGGCCAAGTCTCCTATTTTGATCTTATCTATTGGAATTTCATCGATCGTATCTCCTAATTTTATCTTTACTTTTGTCGGCCTAAGTTTTAAAAGCTTTCCAATGATGTTTTTTGTACGAGTCTGCACATAACCATCAAAAAGACGAGCCGAAGCCAACATTAAGTTTATAAAAGCAGCCGAGAACCATTCTCCTTTTAAGAAAGTAAAGAACAGGGCTATCGCCGCCAGAAGGTCGACGGTGATATGTTTTTTTATGATCGCGAAATAAACACTTATCAAAACAGGGATGAATCCCAAAAGAGATAGAACTATCAAAATCTCCTTCTTGATCGGTACGGCAAAAATATCAAAACCATTCAAAATGAGCGCCACCAAAGTAAAAGCTATAAGCCCGCCATCCATGACAGATCTCCAGTTGAAGAACGAACTCTGATTTATATTACTACTTTGTTTCATCTGAAGTATTAAATATTAATTTTACAAGATATCTCTAGATCTTTTAGCTAAATAATGGGATGTGAAAACAAAGAGAAGTATTCCCAGTAGTAAACCGATCTCTGCGAATTTTATGTAATTTTTTATCATGGAAAAATATAAGCTGGAAAAATATCCCAATCCGCCGACTACGAATATCCATACGGAAGTGGAAATCGCATCGTATCCGACGAACCTTCGCAAAGGAAATCTTAGCATTCCGGCCCGCACCAAGATCGCGTGATGTATCCCGTAAGTGTATTTCGATATGAATATAGTGTGAAATGTCCGCGAAATAAGATGGCCATCAAATGGTGCCGCGATCTTTTCTGCCCATCGCAAAAGCCTGGAATTAGTCTTGTCTAATTTAATGCCTAACCGATACCAAAGCAGATCTCCAAAAATTATTCCAAAAAAAACTACCAAGGTAAGCAACCAAACATCAAAAACTCCTTCACGCGCAAGAAAAAAAGCAGAAAATAAAAAAATATCCCCTTCAAAAATAACGCCTACAAAAACAATGAGATAAGCCCAAATACCTATTATAGAAACAATTCCCTGTAAATAAGAATTCATCTTTTATTTATAACCCGAGATTCATTCCGGCCATTTTTTGCGCGGCGGCAAACTGCGCTTTTTTGAGAGCGCTATTTGTACATTTTTTTACAAGATCAGCCTGCTTAACCGCATCGAGATCGGAGCCCAGTGAAACATCTTCTACCATCATTGCCCCGCTCACCACCACCCTAACGCCACCCTCCTCGACAACAAATCTTTCTTTAGCTATCTCATTCTGCAAGCTTTTTAACTGTGCTAACTGTTTGAATTTATCGAACATTTTTTTATTTATTATATCTTTTTTCCACTTCGACCCAATTAATTACTCTTAAAAACGAATTGATATAGTCGGCTTTTTTTATTCTGTAGTCCCTCAAGTAGGCGTGCTCAAATAGATCTACTACCAAAAGCGGCGTAGTACCGACCAAGTGACCCACATCATGCTCGTTTACCCAGACATTAAAAATATCTCCGGTATTATTATCACGACAAAATACCACCCACCCTATTCCACGCATTGCCGCTGTCGCCTCGAGATCTTTTTGCCAATTTTCAAAGCTTCCAAAAACTTCATCTATTTTTTTTCCCAATTCCGATCCGGCGGAAATAATAGAAGAGTTGCTGGCGAGATTTTCAAAATATAATTCATGAAGACGCATCCCGTTATATTCCCACCCAAAACGCCTCTTGATCTCTGCATACTCGGAAGAGTTGGTCATTCCTTCATTTCTATAAACAGTCAATTGATCTTTCAATTTATTCGTATTCGAAACATAGCCCTGATAAAGGACGAAATGATCTTTAAAGAGATCGTCGGAAAAACCCGGCAATCCAAAAAGTATCTCATAATTTTTTACTTCATATCTCATATTATATTTATCGATGAATTAATTATATTAAAAAGGAATTGCCAGCTTCATTTTTTTATTCGATCTAGATATACGAATAACGTCATCAGCCTCGAGATCTATGCGACTCGCCTGATTATCGGCATAGGCCACGGCGGGACCCCTCTTGATCTTTATTTCTATTTCGCTATCTTCCTTTAAAACCATATGATCGGCTTGCTCGGTGCTGTTATTGAAAGCCATTCCAATTCCCACCTCAAAAAAACTGTCAGTGATGCTCCTATAATAGGCGGTAGAACCAAATGGCGTGGCTATCACAACCCCATCACCAATAATATCCTTACCGATCTCATTTCCATTGACCAAAACATGATAACGGATTGCGTGCCTCGGATTATCATTGTGCACCACCACATCGGTCATCGCTAGCAGCTTTTTATTTTTAGCCGAAGCTTCAAGTTTAAAAAAATCTTTCACCGAAAAATCTCCTTTTTTTATTTTAGCTAACACCTCTTCATTCGAAAATGGATTGGCCTTTTTACATATCAAGCTCCCCTTCAAAATAAGCTTGGGTATTCCCGGATACTCATATTCTGATTGCATTAGCGTGCCGTCTCCTCCATAACTAATGATAAGGTCGGGATCTTTTTCGACCATCTTAAAACCGAAAGATTTTACCACCGGCTCGATCGTTTTTGAGTTCCTTCCAAATAATATTACTTTCATATTTAAATAAGAGCCTCCTGTATTTTAATTTTCTCAGAGGATGACTTTTTTGTTTTTGAAATCTTTAAAGACTCTTTTTCTTTCGCAGCTTCCCGATAATTACAATAATCACAATCCTTATTTGCCGGCGGAATACTATCAGAAAGCAAGCAATCCCTAGCATTCATTATTGTTATTTCTACCCATTTATCACTGCCTTTGTATGGAATTATTTTAACATCAAATTCCAGTTTAGCATCAAAAGCTTTGACGTCACGCCTGCCATTACAATAAACAAAATAACCGGTGTCGGAAACATCAAAGCCATTCTTTCTTAATAGCCATTGATAGAATTCCATCTGGCGCTTATAGCCGATCTGCCAAGCAGCGTTCAAATCAACCTCAGTTTCTTTACTGGTGGATTTATAATCTACAACATAAAGAGTTCCCTTTTTATCAACCCAAATATCATCAACCGCCCCGGTCAGTATCATATTTGCCGGCTCATAAAAAAATTGAACGCCCTTAAAATTCTCTCGCCACTCATCTATTTTTTCATGACTTAGTGGTACGAGATCCAACCCATAGGCCTTCATAAGAGGATGAGCCTCGTTAGCGGCCCTGTGTATGTCAAATTCTTTTTTTAAAAGAAGGTCTACCGCGCTATTCAAATTAAACGGAAAACTCGGGGGCCGGCTCACGCCCAGTCGCCTATCCAAATAAAAACATCTGGGACATTCAATGAATAGATCTATTTTAGATCGACTGAGCTTAAACGGCTCCTCCGCTAAAGGATCAAAAATATTTTTTGTTCTTGAAGAATTATAATATTTGGACATTTATTTTAAATAAATATCTTTTCTTTCTTTCAATATTTTTCTGATCTCGGTTAGCTGCGACTTCACTTCTTTTAGCTCATTCATTATTTTTTCTCCTCCTTCAAATTCATTTTCCAGATCAAGCTTTTCCGACTCGGCTATTTTATAGACCAGTTTTTCTTCTTTTTTATTTCCGGAAATTATTATTTCATTTCCGATGAACGATGAAATGAAGTCGCAGCTAACCGAGATCAGA
>JAMCXE010000025.1 GCA_023474975.1 Patescibacteria group bacterium | reverse complement strand
CGAGCTAAAGCTTGATGGACTGGCAGTTGAGTTGTTTTATGAAAATGGAATTTTTGTTAAAGGCGCTACTCGTGGCAACGGTCTAGTAGGAGAAGATATAACCCAAAACTTAAAGACGATCGAAGCTTTAGCTCGCAATAAAAATCAGACCTTATCTCTCTACCGAGATAATTTTGAAGTCGAGTAAGCCAATCCACCATATCTTGTTCAGAAAAACAATCATTAAAGGAGATCATCGGTGTATCATGGATCACCTTACCGAATTCTTTCAGCGGCTCACCGCCAACCCTTTGAGTCGGTGAATCCGGCGTAATAAATTCCGGATATCTATTTTCAAGGTCAAAAAGCTCTTTTTTTAAAGAATCTAAAGCCTCATCGGAAATTAAAGACTTATCCAAAACATGATAGGCATAGCGATATTTTTCAATAGATCCTTTTAAATCACCTATTCTTTTTTTTGCTTCGTTTTTATCCATTTAATTAAAATACTAATTATCTTATTATTATAAGATAATCTTTAGTTTATATCTATTTTAATATGCATAAAAATTTCTTACTGATCACCGCATCCCTGATCATGGCAGCGCTGGCATTTAGCCCCGGTAATCCCTATATATTCAGCTTTTTATACATTGCCCCATTTTTTATATTTTTAATAGAAAATAATGACCTAAAAAGATCACTGGTGGGTACATTTATTTTTAGTTTTATATTTTTAATCATTACCGCATACGTGGTTTTAGAACCCGGTCTTTTTACAATTTCCTCGATTGTATTTCTAGGAATTCCTTTATCTTATGCAAGCATCAAAAAAATTCTCGGCGAAAAAATCGCTATTTTCTCCCTTCCCCTTATTTGGACATTTTGGGATCTCGCGAGAGCTTATTGGAGCCTGCTTCCCTTTACCGTGCTAACGGCGGGAAATTCTTTGGGGCTGTCTCCGTTCGTTGGAATAGCAAGCATCGGCGAACTGACTGCGCTAACCTTATTTTCCGCAACGATAAATTTATTGATCGCTTTAATATTATTAACCAAAAGATCCGATCACAAAAAAATGTCCATACTCATTACCATAACCACTCTCCTACTCATAAGCGGATATCTATTCTCAAAAATGGAGCTGGACAAAAATAATTATCAGTACTCAAAACTTCCCAATCACTTGAATATAGCCTCCGTCTCCATAGCCGCCAATTTCGATAGCGATTTCGATATATTTCACAACGACGAGCTGTCATCAGAAGAAATAAAAAAAGCAGAAAGTATGATCCAGAGAGTATTGGAACCGTTGAAACAAGACCTAATAAGAAAATCTCTATATGAAAAGCCGGATCTGGTAGTGTTACCGGAAGATATGATAGATATAACGATCACAAACAATGCCGATGAGGAAGCCTATCAAAAATACAAAATAACAAATGCCGGTCCCCTAATAAAAGCTTATCGCCAATTGGCAATAGATCTTAATACAAATTTATTATCAGTAATGACAACTGTCAGAAACGGAAAAAGACGGATCAGCTCTATATTGTTCGATAAATACGGGGAAATATCCGGCGTCTATAATAAATCAACACTAACTATAGGCAGCGAATATTGGCCATTCGGCAATTGGCACCCTTTTTATTATGATTGGTTCGGAAAAATAGTTCCAGATATAAAAAATGACAGCCCTATATTTGATCAAAAATATTCGTATGAAAAAGGAACTATGGGTATTCTACGGAACAGCTTGATATCCGAACTAGGTTCACCGATCTGCGTAGAAATATTGTATCCAAACAAGATCGAGCAATTTAAAGAGCTCGGCGCCAAGTTCATCGTTCACTCATCAAGCAATGTTTGGACCGTTAATTCCGGACTGAACGCCTATCTTAAGCTCACAGATCGGATAAGAGCCATAGAATCGGTTTGGCTTAACATCCCAATAATATTCAATGGCAGGAATGAAATGGCGGGATCGGTGATCCCGAACGGGAGCATCAAAACAACGCCATATCAAGATATCGTAAAAAATTATGGCATAGATCTTGAAACCATATACTTTAAATAATGAAATAGTGCCAAGTAAAAACGGCCCCATCAAGCCGATCATTAAACCGAAGCCGCCGGAAAAACAAGAAATTCTTTTATAAACTGTTTTTGGGTTTCTTCCGGGGATGTTTTAATCTGATTTAAAATATCTTCTATTGGACGAGATTCTATATAGTGCTCCATAAAAGCATTGTCCATTAACTTAAAGATGGTCGGATGAAAAATAGAATTTATCTCTGATCCAGCAGAATAATTTTCTACGATAGGAACCAAAGAAAAAATATCAGACAATTTATTTTTTTGAAAAGTTACGTTTGGCACCGATACCGAAACATTTTTAAACGTATCGGCCGAACACCTTTCCGGGCAAATAATAGTAAAACCAAAATTTTGATCGAACAAATTAAATTTTGGGGGGTGATAGGCCGCGCCATCCAAGCCAACAGAACTCAGCGTCGTTAATATATTTTTTTGTATAGGCCCGAAATAAGACTCGCTTTGAATTGTTGCTATAGTATCCCTGTTAAAAACAGATCTAAGTGAAGCATAGAATTCTCTTGAATAGAGACGCGATAGGCTGTCATCTGTCGGATCCGGAAAATCAACAAATATGAGATCGTAGCTCTGTTTTCCGCGCTGTCCCTCTACAAATTTAAAAGCATCGTCTATAACGACCGTCACCCTAGGATCAAAAAAAGCGTTATTATTTAACGCTTTCATAAAATCCAGATCAGAGGCGGCCTTAATAATAGACGGGTCTATATCAACAAGTGTTACTTTTTTAACATCGGGGTATTTTAAGATCTCTCTTAAAGCTAGTCCATCTCCACCACCCAAAACCAACACGTTGCTTCTTCTTTTGGCTATGCTCATAGCTGGATGAACAAACGCCTCATGATAAACCCGATCCCATTCCCCCGACTCGAATTGCCTTTGCCCATTTATATAAAAACTTATTTTTTTGTCTTTGGATTTTACAAAATTAAGGGTTTGATATGGAGATGTATTGTGATAAATGATCTCCCTGTTACCAAATTGTTTTTCTTCCAAAAAGATCTCCATCTTATCGGAAAATATAAAACCCGCACTATTTATCGCTAATATCACGGCAAAAAAAATAAAGAAAACAACTCTCTTGTTTTTTATTCCGGAGCAAATAAAGATCAGTATAGCCGCGATCAAATTTGTGATCCCTATCAAAAAAGATGTTTTTATCAATCCAAAAGTAGTAAAAAAGAATATCGGTAAAGAAACCGAGATCACCAATGCTCCTATATAATCCCAAAAAAAGGCCTTGCCGATGGCGTCTTTTAAAATCTCTTTTTCGGAAAGTATTCTAATATAAAGCGGCAATTCAAATCCCGCCAAAATTCCAATGCAGGAAATAAAAAACAAAGAAGCTACAACGAAAACGAATTGAGCGATCTCGATGCCCCCCAAAAAAAATATAATATCGGAAAATTTAAATGTTCCAAAAGAATAGAAAAAATAAGCATATATAGAAAATAAAACCAGGCTTAAGGATCCGCCAATCAAGGCCAACAAGCTTTCTATTAAAACCAAAAAATTATAAACATCGGTTTTTATTTTTGCGGATAGCCACCCACCGATACCAAGAGATGCCAAAAAAAATCCTATTATCAATGAAAAATAATATATTGAAGAACCCAATAAATTGGATAATACGCTTCCCGCTAGTACCTCATAACCGATGACGGCAACCGAGGATAGGAAAACCGATAGAATTATAACTTTTCTTAATATTCCATCCCTCATTTTTCAATAAGATCTTTTTATGTTTTTTCGACTTATCTTTTTTGGCTTGTATAAATCACGAAACGATCTAAATGCTCTCTCCGATTTTTTAAGATTGTTTTTAGTATAATCGCAAAAAAATATATCAATATTCAAAGCTTTGTCTTCCGGCCAAGTATGTATAGCCACATGCGATTCAGAAACTATAAAAAGAAGACTTACTCCGCCATCACCAAATTTATGCCCGCAAGATCTGACTATTTTAAATCCGGCGGACCTAATGATATCGCCCGCCCTTCTTTTCAGGGATGCTAAATTTAAAAAATAGGCAGATGAAGCTTCGCAACCACTAAGATCGGCTAATATCTGTATTGAATTCTTCATATTTATTGAGCAAATTTAATAACCTGACTAAAACTGAAAGAGACATCCTGGACATTACCGATAGAATTGATATTAAAATACAAGTAACCATTTTTTAATCCCAGCGCCGTGCAAGTAACACTATCTTTAACATCGACGTTATTGATCTTAACAGGATTATCAACAAAATCAGGTTTTTTATCACAAGCAACCCCATTATTACAATCAAAGCAGCCATTATCAACGGTCAAGTTTCCAGCCTTCCAATCCTCATATAGTTTATACACGCGCCACTCCAATCCGGCGTCTGCCGCATATTCGGCCACTCCAGAGGAACCAAAGTCGGCAGTTTGCCTCGTTTGACGAGCGGTCAAAAGTCCGGCTATAGAAGCCGCTCCCACTATAACACCCGACAAAACCATAACCACTATCATCATCACCTGACCGTTATTATATTTGTTTCTATTATTTTTCATTGAAAAATTATCTAATATCTAAAATCGTTACGCGGACTTATCGTTGTCTGTAAATTACTAAAAGGAACCTTAGCGTCTGATATTTGAGTAGCTTTCGTACCGACCCTTAAAAGTATTGTTATCTTCGGATATACCTGATATTTGGAATTAGTTCCGGTATCAATCCTAAAATTGGCATATTCTACGCGAAGATCCTCGCTAAGGTTCCTTTTAGTAATTTACAG
>JAMCXE010000039.1 GCA_023474975.1 Patescibacteria group bacterium | reverse complement strand
TTCGATTTCAGTAGCTTGGCCAAACATACGGGTCAGCCGCTTTCCAAGATCCAAAAGGATACGGATAGAGATTATTGGCTTACTCCACAGGAAGCTAAAGAATATGGTCTGGTAGACGAAATAATAAAAACAAAAAAATAGATCTTTAAAAACAACTCCGATAATTATCGGAGTTGTTTTTTGTCTATTGACCGCTGTCTGGTTTTGATTTAGGTTTGAATTAGGAGCTTGAAAAATAAAATAGTTAAAAGGAGGAAGAATTATGAAAGAGGATCATGGTGTGATAAAAGCTCACTCTTTTATCCCAACTGTTATCGGGAAGGTGGCTGGCGTGGAAAGGGCGTATGATATTTATTCCCGTCTTTTAACCGACCGCATCATTTTTGTGGGCGGTTATGAAGGCGAGTTCACTACCGAGTCGGCGAATTCATTGATCGCGCAGATGTTATACCTGGATTCTCAGGATGATTCCAAGGATATCTGCCTTTATATAAATTCGCCTGGCGGCATGGTAACGGCTGGCTTGGCCGTTTACGACGCCATGCAGTTCATCAAAAGCCCTATCTCTACTGTGTGCATGGGCATGGCAATGAGCTTCGGTGCAGTGATCCTGGCGGCAGGGACAAAAGGCAAGCGTTTCGCACTGCCCAACTCCCGCATCATGATCCACCAACCCCTGATAATGGGCGGCGGCATTTCCGGTCAGGCAACGGACATCGAAATCGAGTCCAAGGAAATGCAGCTCAACAAGAAGGTGCTCACCGAGATCATGGCCAAGCACTGCGGCCAGACCTTCGAAAAGGTCCAGAAGGACATGGAGAGAAATCTCTATATGTCCGCCGAAGAAGCGAAAGCTTACGGCCTCATTGATGCCGTACTTCCCTTCAGGAAGAAGTAAAAAAGCATCCCCTTGCTCTGTTATGAGCAGGGGGATTTTTATCCCACACATAATTTATGCGTGGAATTTATTCACCCCTTATGGCTTTGACTAAAAATCGGTGGCTGCTATGATAAAAGAGTGATGAATAAAATCGTTTTTACAACTACAACTACTACCACCACAAGCCCTTAGCCGAGGTCTTAGTTGAATTGTATGAAAATAAACTAACCCCGGCCTAAGAGCTGGGAATTTTTTTGGAAAAATTAAAATATTATAAATATGGCAACCTCTAAACAAATGTTTTCACTAATTAATAAGATAAATTTTATATTAAGTTCAAGGCGTGACAGCGAGGTAGTGGTTTATCCACACCGAGCTGGAGCAACGCAGAAGTTAAATAAAATTTACTTACCCGAAGGGAAACCTGATTTTAATCAATCCATTCGTTATGTTGCCTCAAAGTATATGCATACATTTTCGTCAACAAGCCTTGGTCTTGGTCAAAATCAGGGTTTTAATTTAATGAAAATATTTATTTAGAGATTGCTTATGATCACAAAAATATTAAAATTTGGAGGTTCGTCGGTAGGTACCCCGGAAATGATAAAGAAAGCTTCGAAGATCGTTGTTGATGCAGCAAAAAAAGATGGAGTTGCCGTAGTGGTTTCGGCTTTTCAGGGAATTACCGATCAGCTCTTGAGATCGGCTAAATTGGCTGCGGCCGGAGATGTTAAATATAGGGATGAGGTTGTGGCAATAAAAAAGCGACATATAGAAGCCGTCAAAAAATTAATAAAATCAAAAGCCGGACAAGAAGAAGCTTCGGATTATATTAAAAAGCTGATCGGAGAATTAAGCGAAGTTTTAGAGAAAGTATTTTTTAAAAAAGAAATTAATTCCAAACAACTGGATTTGGTGGCCAGTTTCGGAGAAAGATTCTCGGCTTTTATAATATCCGGATATATAAAAGACGGGCTTTCTAAAAAAAGTTATTTTGTTGATGCCAGAGAATTGGTGAAAACCGACGATAATTTTGTGAATGCGGCGGTAGATTTTTCCGAAACCAATAAACTTATAAAAAAATATTTTAAGGATAAACAGGGAATCCCCGTGATTACCGGTTTTTTGGGTTCAACGAAAAATAATGAAACTGCGACTTTGGGAAGGGGTGGCTCTGATTATTCGGCGGCAATTTTTGGCGCGGCCTTGGGAGTTAAAATTGTTGAGATTTGGACGGACGTAGATGGAATTTTGAGCGCCGATCCTAAATTGGTTAAAAATGCGGTTGTTTTGAAAGAGGTGAGTTATGAGGAGGCTGTGGAACTAGCTTATTTCGGGGCTAAAGTTATTCATCCCGCCACTATGTTGCCGGCTGTAAAAAGAGGAATTCCTATTGTCATAAAAAATACGTTTAATCCGGCAGCCGTAGGTACATTCGTGCTTAAAAATCCCGATCATGGATCTTCTTTGGTGAGGGGAATCACTTCTATAGAAGATATTTCATTGGTGATTGTCGGCGGAGTCAGTTTGATAGGTATTCCCGGAAGCGCAGCCAGGGTTTTTGATGCTACTAGGCGCGCTAAAGCCAATGTTATTTTGATTTCTCAGGCGTCTTCTGAGCACACTATTTGTCTGGCTATTAAAACATCTGAATTGGAAGCCGCTTTGGATTCTTTAAAGCAGGAATTTAAAAAAGAGATAGAAAACAAATCGGTTAGTTTGGGTTTTATTTCCAATCAGGCAATTATCGCTATAGTCGGCGATAATATGCGTGGAACCCCGGGCATTTCGGGAAGATTATTCAAGGTATTGGGGGATAATAAAATAAATATAAGCGCTATTGCTCAAGGTGGATCGGAAAGAAATATTTCTTTGACCGTGGAAAGTAAGGATAAAGTGAGGGCGCTGAATCTTATCCACGACCAGTTCGTTTTTGGCGGTTTAAAAAATATATTTTTGGTTGGAACCGGAAATATTGGCGGAACGTTATTGAAACAAATCAATGAACTCAGCGGAATTTTCCGTGTCTGCGGAATTATCAATGATAAAAAAATGATTTTGAATGAGCGGGGGATAGATCTGAAAAATTGGAAAAATATTTTAGAAAAAGGTGAAGTGGCAGATTTCGAAAAATGGATCGAGGGTGCGCAAAAATTTAATTTTGCTAATAAGGTTTTTGTTGATTGCACGGCCAGCGAATTTATTTCTAAAAAATATATTGATATTGCCGAGGCCGGTTTCGGCATAGTTTCTCCTAATAAAAAATTCAATGTTTTGCCAATGAAGGATTATAAAAAACTCAGAGAAGTTTTGGGTAATAACGGAAAGAAGTTTTTGTACGAAACCAATGTGGGCGCGGCTTTGCCGGTTATTTCAACCTTGAGAGATATAATTGGTAGCGGGGATAGAGTTGAAAGAATTGAGGGTATATTTTCGGGAACGCTCAGCTATATTTTTAATAATTTTGGCAGTGGGGTGTCTTTTAGTGAAATTGTGGCTAAAGCGAGAAAATTGGGTTATACCGAGCCGGATCCGCGCGAAGATCTAAGCGGCCAAGACGTGGGAAGGAAATTGCTTATATTGGCTAGAGAAATTGGTCTGGAAATGGAATTTAAAGATGTGAAAATAGAAAGCTTGGTTCCAGAAAAACTAAGAAAGATGATCGATGTGGAAAAGTTTATGGAAGAGTTGAGGGGCTTTGACGGCTATTTCAAAAAAATGTCAGAAAAAGCAGAAAGAGATGATAAAGTTTTGCGTTATGTCGCGAAGATATATAAAGGCAGAGCCTCGGCTAAATTAGAGATGGTTTCTAAGGAAAATCCTTTAGCTCATACCAGTGGAGCAGACAATATCTTTGCTTTTTATACTAAGAGATACAAAGAAAGACCTCTTGTCGTGCAAGGTCCGGGTGCCGGAGCAGAGGTGACGGCTGGTGGAGTATTGGCGGATATACTAAGAATATAATTTAAAATTTTTAATTTTCGAACAAAAATATGAAAGTCCTAAAAAATAAGTTGAGGGTTGGTATTTTAGGGGCAACTGGTATGGTTGGCCAGAGATTCATTTCTCTTTTAGATAATCATCCCTGGTTTAATGTGGTGGTTTTAGCCGCTTCGCCGCAGTCGGCGGGGAAAAAATATGGGGAAGTTATGAAGGAGAGGTGGAGTATGAAAACTGGAATTCCGGAAGGTGTAAAAAATATTATTGTTAGGGCGGTTGAGGAAGATTTTGATGAAATCGTTGGAAACGTTGACCCCCACACCAAACGAGAATCAACGCCTTTGGCGTCTGGTTTGAACAATTCTCGTTATGGTGTGGGGGTGGATCTGGTTTTTTCGGCAATAGATTTTGACCCCGTTAGAAATAGCTCGCCCATAGGCCCTTCGGGCGCGCTTCGCGCGGGCGTGATTTCTAACGGGGTGGATAAGAACCAGTTAATTAGAGAAATTGAAGAGCGATATGCAGCTGCTGGAGTTGCTGTTATTTCTAATAATTCCGCTCATAGGTGGACAGAAGATGTTCCAATGATTATGCCCGAGTTAAATGCGGATCATTTAGATATTATTGATATCCAGCGAAAAAATCGCGGCTGGCTAAACGCCCGAGGGGCGTCGCCCGATTCCGCGAAGCGGAATTTAGGGAAAGGAGGATTTATTGTTGTAAAGCCGAATTGCTCCCTCCAGTCGTATTTGCCGGTGATCTATGCCCTTAAAAAATTTGGACCGAGGGTTGTTTCCGTGACGACCTTACAAGCTATTTCCGGAGCCGGAAAAACTTTTGAATCCTGGCCGGAAATGGCAGATAATTGCATTCCATTTATAGGAGGAGAAGAAGAAAAAACCGAAAAAGAGCCACTCAAAATTTTAGGTTCCATAAAAGGCAAGAAAATAATTCCGTCGAAAGAGATAAATATTTCGGCAACCTGTATAAGAGTCGCTGTTTCTGATGGCCATATGGCCAGTGTAGCGGTGAAATTTAAGCGTAAGCCAACAAAAGAGCAAATAATCGATGCGATCGAAAACTTCAAAAATCCATTCCTCTTTCATGAT
>JAMCXE010000056.1:2121-5059 GCA_023474975.1 Patescibacteria group bacterium | reverse complement strand
TACCATCTCTTCCAAGACCCTTATCCTTAATTTTTCTTTTTCTTTTATTTCTTTTTCTTTTTGAATTCCATCTTTAATGCTGGCTTTTAATTCGTCAACTGTTTTAAATTTACCAAGCTCCTGTGCCAGTGCGTCTGTCATTTCCGGAATCTGTCTTTCAAAAATACCAGTCAACTTTACTCCGTCGAACTCATCCCCCTCTTTATGACCGACTATCTTCTTATCAAACTCGGATTCAACGTGCTTATGATCATGCCCCATCTCATGGCTATTATCATCAGCCGAATGTTCGTGTGCGCCCTCATCGATGTGTGAGTGACCCAAAATAAACTGATCGTCCTTTCCTTTATACGTAACATTTACCACGTCCCCCATTTTAGCAGCAGCGGTAGAGCGAACTATTTTAGCCCTGGAATTCAAGATCCAATTTATAGCTTCATTAACCTCTTCATCGGAAGCTGAGGTTTCGATCTTTTCTGAAAATATTTTTGCGGCGATCTTTTTATAATCACCTAATTCTACTTCCGGAAATACCGCAATATCTACTTTAAAGAACAGGTCGTTGCCTTTTTCTTCGATATTTATCTTTGGCTGATCAATGATCTCCCACTGCTTTTCATCCGTAATTTCTTTCAATATTTCCCTGATCGCGCGAACGGCCGCTTCGTTAAAAACTTTTTCCTGATCAATAGCGGCACTTGCCATTTCTTTGGGCGCCATTCCCTTGCGAAAACCCTTTATCTCGACATTCTTGATCGCCTCTTCCCGTACAACCTCCCAATACTTGGCAAATTCAGCCTGACTAAGATCAATATCTAAATGTTTAATTGATCCTGGTAAATCTTTGTATGTGTATTTCATTATTGTTGATTAATATTTAGTATTTAAACACAATATAAATAGTAAAACAGGAGAATATAAAAAACAAATCAAATTAATTTTTAAATATTTAAAAATTGAATTATTAAAAATTCATTAAAAATTAGAAATTAGTAATTAGAAATTATCTCTCTACTGTATTCCCAGCTTAGTAAGCAATGCCTTCATTCCATTATAAGAATCAGAGATAACGAATAATCCACTATTGGTCCATCCATAATTCAGAGAAGCACCAGTCTTACCGAAAGAAAGATATCTCACGGGTATTCCATTAGCGGTACCATCTTTAAATGCCAAAGCTGGTTTGCCAGGATCGCTTAGGTATAAATTAGCCAAATTAGCGGAATGTTCGATTTTCGACATCGTATTTTTGGCAACTGCCAGATTAGTCAGATTATTAAGTCTGGCAACAAATCCAAGCCATACTCCGTCTTTATCATAGGTCATTACAGTAGTAAAGTCTTCGGCAAATAGAGACCCAAGCTCGGCTGAAGAAAATTCCGGCAAAAATGTTGAAAATATATCCGCAAAAGCCGGCTGACCAGTTTGGTTAGTAAGGATCACTTCTTTAACAGCGCTCGCCATTTGCGGTTTATTAGCGGCCTCTGCAACTAACAAGCTCTTTATGGATGCGAGCGTAGACGATGCAATTAAAGAAATAGTGGCAGTTGCATCGGGCTGAGAAATAAGAAGAGATGCATGAGGCAAAATTATCGGCGTAATCGGAGCTATTTCAGTGGTGCCTGTAGCAACCCCTTCCGATGTTGTGGCTAGCTGTGATGGTAAAGAACCATTGTCGGTAGTTGTGGCTAGAGATTCCGGAGTCGTTGTAGGCAAAGTTTCCGGGATCACCGTGTTTTCAACTGATGGAACCGTGGTGGTTGCAACCTGATTATTTAAAGAAACGACGGGTTTTGCGAACATTGGGTAGACATAAACATAACCAACGTAAGCCGCAGCGGCTAAAACTAAAATAAGTACAATTATCAATATGGCCGCTTTCGCTCCGCTCTTTTTTGGTGCAGACGGAGGAATAACCCCATCTCCCTGCCCCGGCCTGATCATGCCATCGTCACTAGAAAGATTATTTCCGGGCATAGCCGATAATGGCTGTTTATTTAATTCCGGCGGAGTAAATGGCTTAGGCGTCGGGCTTTCTCCTCCAGACTGCTTTACCGACTCTATATCCGACTGCATCGTACGCAATGTTATTTCTGGAGGCGGAGGAGGAGGAGGCATAGGCCTTCCCGCTCCCTGATCAGGTACTCCCTGACCATTATTTACTCCACCCCAATTTTGTTGATTAAAATTTTCGTCCATATAAATGTATTTTTATTGATTACTTATTAATTACTTTAATTATACACCAAATAAAAATAAAAACCGCTGGCAATTGTGGATAGCATAATCTAAGACAATTTCTAATTTCTAAAAAAGACTTTTAAATAACAAACTGGTGTAAACAAAATAAAAGAATTTTAAGGAACATCTTTTTACGCCTGCAAAAATTACGCTGTTTTCCGAGAAATGCTTTGATTTCGGGTAAAAAAATATCCCCATCCAGGGGATATTTTTCAAAAGTTTATTATTTTGCCTCAGGTTCCTTCATTGCCTTCAAAGACAAGCTAATCTTTCCGTTTTCCGCGCGTATAACTTTAGCCCTAACAAAGTCGCCGAGTTTAACAACGTCTTCAACTTTTTTAACGAAACCGTCCTTAAGTTCGGAAACATGGATCATGCCGTCTCTGCCAGGACCAAATTCTACAATAGCTCCAAAATCCAATATTTTAACAACGGTCCCCTCAACTATCTGGCCAACCTCCACATCAGTAACAATGGACTTAACTTGTTTCATAGCTGCTTCAGCCGACTCTTTATTCGGTCCAGCCACATAGACTATACCACTCTGATCGATATCGATCGTTAATGCTCCGGTTGAAGCGATTATGCCATTGATAACCTTTCCTCCCGGGCCGATCACTTCGCCGATCTTGCTTGGATCAATGTTCAAAGATAAAACTACTGGTGCATATTTAGAAAGTTCCTTGCGAGGTTCCTT
>JAMCXE010000056.1:0-2111 GCA_023474975.1 Patescibacteria group bacterium | reverse complement strand
CAACCGGAGCATTAACGATCGATATCGATCAGAGTGGTATAGTCTATGTGGCTGGACCGAATAAAGAGTCGGCTGAAGCAGCTATGAAACAAGTTAAGTCCATTGTTACTGATGTGGAGGTTGAAGCGATTATGCCATTGATAACCTTTCCTCCCGGGCCGATCACTTCGCCGATCTTGCTTGGATCAATGTTCAAAGATAAAACTACTGGTGCATATTTAGAAAGTTCCTTGCGAGGTTCCTTCAATGCGCCTGTTATGGTTTTCAAAATATGTAACCTAGCCTGCTTGGCCTGAACCAAAACTTTCTCAACCATTTCCATATTTATTCCGCTGATCTTAACATCCAGCTGAATAGCGGTAATACCCTCTTCCGTTCCGGCAACTTTAAAATCCATATCTCCGTAATGATCTTCTGGGCCCTGAATATCGGTAAGAACTTTATAATTATTACTTTTATCATCTGTGATCAAACCCATAGCAATACCCGCAGCCGGCCTCTTAATGGGAACGCCTGCATCCATCAGAGATAAGCCCCCGGCGCAAACAGTAGCCATCGAAGATGAACCATTCGAAGAAAGGATTTCTGAAACCACGCGAATTACATAAGGAAATGATTCATAAGAAGGCAATAACGGCCTCAAGGCTTTTTCCGCCAAGGACCCGTGGCCTATATCTCTTCTGCCCGGCCCCCTGAATCCGCCAGTTTCACCGACAGAATAAGGTGGAAAATTATAATGAAGCATAAATCTTCTCTTGATAGAATTCCTCATGCTTTCAACTAATTGCTCGGCACCCGGAGGAGCTATTGTAGTAATAGACAAAGATTGTGTGTTGCCTCTTATAAATAGAGCGGAACCATGAACGCGACTGAGCACGCCGGCTTCGGCATAAAGATCTCTCACTTCATCAAGCTTTCTACCATCCGGTCTTTTTTCTTCACCAAGAATCTTCTTGTGTAAGATCTCATCAAGTCTCGATTCCATATAAACTTCCGCAGCAATATATTCTTTTTCTTCGCCGCCCATAGCCTCGAGCATCAGCCTCATATCATCTTTGATGCGATAGAGCATTTCCTCCCTTTTTATTTTATCTGGATTATAAAGGGCTTCCTCTAATTTATTTCCAAAAAATTCATTAAGCTTCTGTTCTAGGTCTTTTTCGGGTACGGCCAAATATACCTCCACCTTTGGAGCAGCCATCTCTTTAGCAACTTTTTCTTGAAACTGTACGAGTTCCGTAATCTGTTTTTGCGCCAAAGCAAATCCACTAACCACATATTTTTCATCGACCTCGTCTCCTCCCAATTCGATCATATTTATTTTATCTATAGTTCCCGCCACGAAAGCGTCAAAATCCAAACCAGACTCCTTTTCTTTCAGATCAACCAATGATGGGTTGACCAAGATTTCTTCACTATTTTTAAATTTAGCGATCTTAACTCCGGCAACCGGACCAGACCAAGGAATTCTAGAAACCCTTAATGCCATAGAAGCCGTTAGTAATCCGATAAAATCCGGATCGTTAACTCCGTCTATTTGTAAAATCGTAACCACCAACTGAACCTCTCTGCGCATGGCCGAATTGAACAACGGCCTTACGGTCCTGTCTATCAATCTTCCCGATAAAATAGCCTCATCCGAGGACTTTCCTTCTCTGCGCGAAAATCTGCTGCCTAAAATTTTTCCGGCAGCATAAAATTTTTCTTCATAATTTACCGTCAATGGAAAATAATCCATTCCCGCTTTATCAGTTTTTCCCATAACGACCGTAGCCAAAACTACCGTATCACCGTACTTACCTATAATTGCGGCGTCCGCCTGTTCCCCTATCCTGGAAAATTCGAAAGACAGCGGTCTTCCGGCAAATTCCGTACTAAAAACTTTCTTATTTAATTCCATATATTTGGAGAGGTTTAAGCTATAAAACGAAAAAACTTTTAAAGCGAGGTCTGTGCCAAAATCTTTCTCGTTTTATATCTTAACCCTCCGATTAATTTTAATGTTTTTCCCCCGACGAGAGGATCTTAATTTTAAAGGCCAAATTTATTGACCTCCGAAATTCAAAAATTATAGCATTTCAAAATTTCGGAGATCTAAAATCTCTTTTCAG
>JAMCXE010000035.1 GCA_023474975.1 Patescibacteria group bacterium | reverse complement strand
TTTTATAATACCGAGAGGGTTCATTATGCTTTTCAAAACAAACTGTCGCCTGTACAATTTATGATGTCGTATCAACAAACTAAAAACGTCATAGATTCCAGAATAGGGTTGCATTATACATAAAATTGATTTTTTTATAAAAAGATATTATTATTTACCCAGTTTCTTGAAACGTCTTATTTTAGAAGGAGGCAAGAATGGCTTATATAAAAAGCAGGATCGAAAGGTTTCTGGGTACCGAGATCACGCTGCGCTTTAAGAACGGCTCGGTTAAAAAGATGGGTGATGGGCTTCTCATCTCCGATGGAGAAAAGGTCCACATCTGGACGGGTAAGGTGACCGGGGACGGAAAAAATTTTCTGATCCCAACTACTTCCGTAAGAGAGGTAGATGTCAGAATCCTTAAAAGCGCTGCGTACAGAAACGTAAAGAACGGAAACTTCGAAGTATTCGACTTCTAAAAATAAAAGCTCCGGTTTTAAAACCGGAGCTTTTTATTATTCCAATATTTCTTTGAGTTTATTATCTAAGATCTTATCAATTTCTCCATTGTATTTATCGATAACTTTTTGCACATCTTCTTTTTTCTTGAAGGCCATATCTTCCGAAAATTTTTTTTCGTCTTCCATTCTTTTAATTTCTCTATTAGCCTCATCTCGCGATCCCCTTATCCTTATTTTAGTTTCTTCGGTTATTTTTTTAATGATTTTTTCTAATTCTTTGCGTCGCTCTTCGGTTAGTGAGGGAAGATTCATTCTGATCGTATTGCCGTCCACATTTGCTGTAACTTTTAAAGAAGACTCTTCGATAGCTTTTGCTACTGCACTTACCATGCTTCCGTCCCATAAAGATACATTGATCTCTCTTGGCGGAACGATGGATATAGAACCAAGGGCCTTGATCGGCGTCATTTGTCCGAAATATTCAACTTTTATATCTTCTATCATGCGTGGCGACGGCCTGCTGCCTCTAATAGTTTGGAATTCATTTTTAATGAATTCCAATAAACTTTTTAGTTTTATTTCTAAGTTTTTTACAATATCCATGATGTGTTGTTAATTATTATATCGCTTCAATCTGCAATCGTTTATTAACATTATAACTTTTTATAAGAAAAAATCTACTCAGAACCGATCTGATTTCCCTATGGTTTTTAACGGGATCCTTTCTTAGTTTAATGATTATAAAATTAAAGAATATGTCTAAAATTTCTGATCGTTCCTTCTGCTCTTCTATTAGGTTCTTAATGATCTGCGATCTGGCATATCCGGAAGATTTTAGGAATCTTTCTGCTTCTGCGGCAATCATTGCGATTTCCTTATCGGTTATCATATCTATAGCCATTCCCGGTCTTCCAAAAGAATTCTCTGCTATTTTTAATGCTTCCTGTTGGCCGATCTTCTTATCTTCTAATAAGAACGTTATCATTTCCTTATTGGATACTCGGCCAAAATATATTTTACTGAGTCGAGAAATTATCGGTGGTAATAAATTATCCAAATTGTTTACTATCAAAATTATTAACGCATGGTTTGGGGGCTCCTCGGTAATTTTTAAAATAGCATTTTGGGCTTCGGCTGTTAAAAAATCAGAGTTGTCTATTATTACAGTTCTTTTTAAAGAATTATGCGGTCTTTGCCATAGAAAATTCTTGATCTCTCTTACCGAATCAATACCGGCCTTTTTTATTATTAAGGTTTCAGTTAGTGTTTTTACCGGCTTTTTAAAAACATTATTTTCAAGAAAATTGGCCAGTGATATTGCAAAAGTGAACTTACCTATTTGCGGTTCGCCAAAGAAAATGTAGCCCTGAGAAATTTTTCCGGATCTTGCTATTTTCTTGAAGTCTTCAAATAAAAAATTATTTCCTAGAAACATAAAATCAATCCTAGAAAATTTCTTATCGTTTATTCAGTAGAGTTCTCTTATAAACCTCCAAATGAGACAAGATAATTCCAGCTCCCTTAGCTACACAGAAAAGCGGTTCGTCGGCAATATATGTTGGAACGCCGGTCATTCTTTTGAAAAACTCATCTATGTTTTTAAGTAATGCCCCTCCACCGGAAACGATAATACCCTTTTCCATAATATCAGCGACTAATTCCGGAGGTGTTGAATTGAAGACGTTTTGAACGGAAGCGGCTATTTCAATGAGCTGTGGAGTTAAAGCTTCAGCGATCTCATTAGAATTAATAATAATATCTTTAGGAAGCCCAGAAACCAAATCTCGGCCCCTAAGTTGATATTCTAATTTTTCTTTCATGGGTAGCGCGGATCCAATTTCCATTTTTACCAATTCAGCGGTTTGTTCTCCAATGGCTAAAGAATACTTCTTTTTTATATAATCCATTATCACTTGATCGAATTTGTTTCCGGCAACGCGAAGGCTGGACCAGGAAACTATTCCTCCTAAAGCAACTACTGCAACTTCGGATGTGCCGCCGCCGATATTGATTATCATATTTCCAGAATAGGTGTTGATAGGGATCCCTGCTCCTAAAGCGGCCAAAACCGGCTCTTTTACTATATACGCCTCCTTGGCTCCAGCCTCTCGAGCCGCATTCATAACAGCCCTTCTTTCGGTTGGCGTTATTCCCGCAGGAGCGGAGATAACAACGTCTGGTTTAAATAAATTAAACACACCATTAGTCTTGGAAATAAAATACTTAAGCATCGCTTTGGTGATGTAATAATCGGCTATCACGCCGTCTTTTAATGGTCTGTAGGCCATTATATCTGCCGGTGTACGTCCGATCATCTCTTTTGCCTCTCTTCCTACGGCCAGGACAGTGTTATCGGGCAAACTTAAAGCAACGATAGTGGGCTCATTGATAATAAAACCTTTTCCGGGTGTAAAAACAATTGTGTTGGCAGTTCCTAAGTCTATTCCTATTTTGCGGTTAAGCATAAGATAATTTAAATTATATTTTTTATTTAACTATAGATGATTTTAACATTTTTATTGCCAATTTGATACTCAATCGATCCTTTTAATATCCGCTCCTAATTTTAGTAATCTTTCGTCAAGCCTTTCGTACCCGCGGTCTATTTGCTCTATTCCGTCTATAATGCTTTTTCCTTTGGCTAAAAGCGCCGCTATTACCACCGTTGCGCCCGCTCTTAAATCCAAGCTTTCTATCTCCGCCCCCTCAAGGACAGACGGTCCGTTTATTATGGCTCTATGCGGATCAAGGATCGTCGCATCCGCACCCATTTTTTTCAATTCATTAATGTATTTTAATCTGCCCTCGTACATTATGTCAAAAATAAGAGAACTTCCCGTTGCTTGAGTCGCTAATACGCCAAATGGAGCTTGGAGATCAGTGGGAAATCCGGGATAAGGCAATGTTTGTATTTTGCTTGCTTTTAAAAAAGAAGACTTACCATTTACATATATCGATTCATCGTTTGCCTCAAAACAAACTCCAAAGTCTTTTAGTTTCATAAGAGGAGCATCCAGAAAATCAAGGTCGCAGTTTTTTATCAGAATATTGCTCTTTGTGGCAGCCGCAAGAGCCGCAAACGTTCCCGCTTCAATGGGATCGTTTATTATCCTGTGCGTAACTTCTGCAATATCCGAATTTGCTCTCTTTTTTATTTTTAAAAAGTTCGTTCCGACTCCCTCTATAGAAACTCCGCTTTTTTTAAGAAAATTACAAAGATCGACAACGTGTGGTTCGCAAGCAGCTAATCTTATCTCAAGATCATTACTGGCTGCAAACATAACCAAATTTTCCGTTGCCGTGACACTTATTTCTTTTAAAACAACTCTGTGTTTTTTAATTTCCTTAAGGCTGATATTATAGATACCAGATTTTTCATCAAAAATAACTTCTGCGCCAAGTTCTTTAAAGGCCTCAAGATGGGTATCAAGAGGGCGCGCTCCTATATGGCACCCGCCAGGAACAGAGATACTAATTTTTTTATATTTTGCCAATATTGGCCCGATCAAAAGGACCGATGAACGTATTTTTTTAACTAAGATCTGATCGATCTTTTCGGGATCAAAATCGCTGTTATCTATTCGAACTTCATCCTCGTTTATCCACTTGTATTTAGATCCGCCAGATCTTAGAATATCCAACATTGTTAGAACGTCTCCTATCTTAGGAATATTGGCCAAAACAGACACTCCACTATTCAATATAGTCGCGGCAATGATCGGCGTGGCAGAATTTTTAAATCCCCTTACCGATATTTCTCCGCTTAGATGCTTGCCTCCGTTAATAATAAACTTCATAATATGTGTAAGGTTTAACTTATAGTAATAATAGCTTATGACTATCAAAATTAGAAGACTGATATTTTATTCTCTTATAGCAGCTTTCGTTGTTTTGGCTTTTATTATAATTCCCTACTCAAACGGATGGGTTTTTAACTTTAAAACATTTACATTCGCTCAGCTCGGCGGCATATATCTCGAGGTAGATCCGAGTGATTCCCTGATCTCGGTGGATGGCTTAAAAGTACAGATAAAACCTAGTTTTTTTAGGAACGGAGTATTGGTAGCCAATCTTTTTCCGAAAACATACCACGTTTCCGTTACTAAACAAAATTATCAATTTTGGAATGGAGGTGTCGCAGTTAGTCCATCCCTTGTAACTCAGATCCACCCGATAGTACTTTTGCCGGAAAAATTACAAAAAAATATTATCGCTAATAATGTTAAGAGTATATTTTTAAATTCGAATATTTTAGCTTTTGAAGATAAAAATAATTCAATAAAAGTAAGTGGGAAGAGTATAAGAGGTACGGAATTCGTTTCTTGGCTTAGTGGAGATACATTTATTATAACTTTTGATAAAAATACCGGAAATTATTTTGCCACCAACGTTAACGATCATACAGCGCTTAATATTAACTTAATTTTTAATAATTTAAAAAATCAAAGATCTATAAACGATACCTCAAAAATATCCAATGTCGGCGCTTACCCGGCAGATGGCAATAAGGTTATTTTAACTACGAGTAAATCCATTTATGCGCTAGATATTAATAAAATTTCACTTAAAGTGATAAAGCCTGGTCGATACGATCTTCTTGCGACTGAAAATGGAAAAATATATTTTAGCGACTCTCAAAATATCTATTCTTATGATATCGGAACTCAAATGATGTCAACACTTGCTCCGGAAACCGCATCTGTTGCCGAACTATCTCCAGACGGCCATTTTTTTGCATTTTCCAATGAAAATG
>JAMCXE010000014.1 GCA_023474975.1 Patescibacteria group bacterium | reverse complement strand
GGGGGGCTTACAGAAATAAGAGCGAATAAAACAGCGATCGATACTAAGCTTTTTTCACCACCAGAAAGCATTTCTAGGCCATGAATTTTTTTACGAGGCAAAGTAAGATCGATTTCTATACCCGCTGATAATTCTTCTTCGTCATTTTCTACCGCTTTCGGCATAGGATTAGCTTCGTCGGCCAATCCCTCATCGGGCAAAACTTGTTTTTTAGGTTCTGGTTTTTCTAAAAGAAGTCTTCCCTTTCCGCCGCCAAACATAAGCTGGAAAAATTTATTAAATTCCTCATTAATTTTATTCAGAGACGAGGCAAAATCATTATGTATCTTTACATCGAGATCTTTTATTAAAACGGACAGATCTTTAGCGGCCTTTTCCAGATCAGCCATTTGCGTTGAAAGAAAATTAAACCTAGCCTCAGTTTCCTTAGCCTCATTTAAAAGTGCTTGATCTATCTCACCAACGCTGGCTATCTCCGCCCGAAGCCTAAATATTTTTCGCTCCATCTCAAAAGCATTTATAATTTCAGCGTTTTCCAAACCCGTCCTTAATTCATTGATATTTTTACCCGCTTGGGATATCTGCGTTTCTAGATCTTGCATTTTTAAATTAAACCTTTCCGAACTAAAAGAGATCCTGCTTTTTTCAGATTCTAATCCAGCAATTTCATCTTTTTTAGATTCAACCTCATGAAAAGCTTTTTTGAATTCAGAATTGAAGCTTTCCAAGCCGGCAGAAAAACCATTTTCGTCTTTTTTCAAAGATTCTAATTCTTTAACGATCTCAAAAAGTTGACCCGATAATTTATCTTTTGAAAGCTTTAGCTTGGCAAGCTCATCGGAACCGCCATTTTCGTTCCCGAATTTTAAAAAATTATCTAGCTTAGAAAAAATTTCATTAAGCTTTAGTTTTATCTTTGCCAGATCGCTTTCCACGAAAAGACTCTCGATAGCTTTTTTAAGATCGTTCAAAACAATGATTGCCTTCTTGGGATCAACTTCTACCGTAGAAGAAAATTCAATTTTAGCTTCTAATCTACCAAGCTCTTTTTCCAATTCTGATTTTTTACCAAGCAGCAGATCTTTTTTATTCTCTATTTTTTCCAGCTCGCTACGATTACTAGGCCGTGAAGATTCAACCTTAAGCAATTTTCCTTGTAAGATTTTAAGCTCCGCATTTTTAGCGGATATTTTCAGATCGATCTCTTTTAGTTGGGGCTCAAATTTTTGCAGCTCAACGGAAAGTTCTTTTAGCTTGCTTCTGAAATAAGAATATTCCAAGTCATTAAGTTCTTTTTCGGTTTCCGCTAATTTCTCCCATTTTCCCGTTTGACGTTTTAAAAACTTAAGATGCGGGCCGATCTCTTCTATCATTACCCTCACCTTATCCAGGTTTATATTAGTATTCTTAAGTTTTCTTTGAGCATCATTCTTTTTTATCTGATATTGTCTCAAGCCTAAAATTTCTTCGATCATTTCCCTTCGTTCTTCCGGCGTTGATTTTACAAAAAGATCGCTTTCTCCTTGATTGATGACAGTAAGACCATGTGTGCCTAGTCTGGCCTTGGCAAAAAAATCAATAATGTCTTTCAGGCGAACCTCTGATTTATTTAAAAAATATTGCGAAACTCCATCACGATCTATTCTTCTTACTACCGAAACCTCAGAAAAATCTACCGGAAAAAAACCAGTGCTGTTATCAAAGGTAAGACTCACTTGAGCCATGCCCATTCTTGGCCTTTTTTGGGTTCCGGCGAAGATCAGGTCTTCTACTTTGTCGCCTCTTAAATTTTTTGCTTCTCTTTCGCCCAATATCCAACGCACGCCATCGATAACATTGCTTTTTCCGCTTCCATTCGGACCAACGATGCCGGCAATTCCACCCGGAAAATCTAAGACGGTTTTATCTGCAAAAGATTTAAATCCTACAAGTTCTAAACGTTTTAAAAGCATATCAATAAATTATACCTCACTTATTTAACCGATCTAATTAATTTTTCTATTAAAATATAAGGCAGCCCACTTACACTATCCGTTTCGCCTTCTATGCGTCGCACATATGAGGAAACTAACGGATATTCATAATCAAAGCCTCCGGCATGAAGAAATGGATCTTTTGTTGATATGTATTGATCAATGATGCTACGAGGAATTGGATCCATCCAGATCTTAGCAATATCAGTACCATAAACTTTTTTGCCGGACCCAATATTTATAACAACTACAGATGTTACTGTTTCTGCTGGATATTTCGCATACATTTTTAAAAATTCTCTAGCTTCTTTTTCGTCGTTAGGTTTTTCCAGTATTTTACCGTTACAAACGACCACCTGATCCGAAGCGATCAAAATGCCACTATTTCTATTTTCGATCTTTAATAAAACTGCGTCCGCCTTAGCTTTTGCTAGAGCAAGCGTCAGCTTAATAGGATCTTTGAATCTGATCTTCTTTTCATCTATGTAAGAAGGAATTACTTCCGGATCATATCCCATTTTTTCCAATATCTTCTTTCTCCAAGGCGATTGAGATCCTAAAATTATTTTAAGATTTTCATTTTTTTCTTTGATCTCGGACATCTTCTTCATATAATCAGAGAGCAGCCACGAGCTTGATTGCATCTTACCGCCGCTGCCGATATTAAAGATCATCTCACAGCCGATCTTTTCGCAAACGGGAACTTCAGGAATATTATTTTTGGTCATATCTCCTCCGTTAACAAAAATATCTGGCTTCAACGCTTTTAATTCAGCGCATACGCTCATATCCGTTGTATTCTTTTTATGTTTTGTCAGCACCACTCGATCTACACACTTAATGGCTTCTATTAATTCTTTGCGCTGCTCCTCGGGCATAAAAACAATGCCCTTTTTCTTTTCCAGCCAATTATCATTGTTCAAAATTACCACCAGTTCGTCACCGAATTTCTTCGCTTCTTGGAACATACGAACGTGACCAACGTGGATCGGATCAAATCCGCCACTTACTGCGACGATCGTTTTTTTGATCCTCTTATTCTTCATTATTTTGTTTCCGCACTTCTTCCAAGGCTTTTTTTGCGGCCTCCACTTCGGCATCTTGCTTTGATAATCCTTGGCCCGTGGCTATTAATTTATTAGACAGATAAACTCCTACATTGAACATTTTTTTATGGTCTGGACCCTCTTCACCAAGCACTTTATAAATAGGGGTGATCTTAAGCTTTGCCTGGGTTTTTTCCTGAAGCAAACTCTTAGCGTCTTTATACAAACCTTTTTCAATAACCTCTTTAAGCCTGGGCATAATGAACCTAACCACGAACACCTCGGCTTTTTCATATCCACCATCCAAATAAATTGCGCCAATGAGCGCCTCAAGCGCATTCGCCAAAATAACATCTCGCGCTCTGCCTATATCCTTTGACTCTCCTTTTGAAAGCAGTAAATAATTTTCAAGTTCAACTTCCTTGGCAACCTCCGCCATCATCTGATAATTAACCAGGGATGCGCGAAAAGATGTAAGCTGGCCCTCATCATAATTTGGATATTTACTGAATAAAATTTCGGTAACAATAAGCTCTAAAACCGCATCGCCTAAAAACTCCAATCTTTCGTTATGAGATGATTTCCAGCCTTGATTTTCATTTAAATACGACCTGTGTGTTAAGGCTTCTTTTAACAGATCTTCTTTTTTGAATTTATAAGAGATCTTTCTCTCTAGTTTTTCCGTTTCCATGATATTTTTAGAAAACTAGATATCAGACACAAGATACCAACGCTCAGCTCTTTCTAGTTTCTTGTGTCTAGCCTCTAGTCTTAAGTGTCCAATTCCCGTTATTTTATTCCTTATCTTTTTTAGCGGTCAAATCTTCTTCTGCCACTACCATTTCTTTTTCGTCTGATCCCCTATTTTCTTTTTCGGGTTTTTCTTTAGGTTTACCCCCACACCAAACGGGAATTGCTTGTTTATTTTGATTTTGGAGATTTTGCCTCAATTGTTTTATCACCGCCATTGTCTTTATTCTGTTCCCCTTTTTGGTGAGGGGGCGTGTCATCCTTTCCCGGCTCGCCAAGCTCTCTGTAAACAGTGCCCAAAACTCCATTGATAAATTTTCCTGAATTTGGACCGCCATAATTTTTAGCAAGCTCAATAGCTTCATTTATAGCCACCTTTGGCGGAACCTCGCTTCTATTCGCAAACAAAAGCTCGTAAAGACCGATGCGCAAAGCATTTCTATCTACGATAGCGATCTGATCAATGGGCCATTCCGGCGCGGCTTTCTCGATAATGTTATCTATTTCCTTTTTATGACCGATTATATTTTTCATTAAGTTTAAAACAAATTCGGGCTCATCTATGCCCGGGCCGAACTCCTTCATATTTCTTTCTAAAATATCCGCAAGATCTTTTTTTTGATTATAAAAATCCCACTCATAAAGTGATTGAAGTACTATAGACCTGGCTAGGTGTCTTGTTGCCATGCGCTAATTACTGTTTTTTATATTCTTTGCAATTCGGGCAAATCGTATGCGGAAGGACCGGAGTTTTGCAATTTGCGCAAACCGAAATGTTCACTTTTTTTAAAGCTTGGTGAGCTCTATGCATACCCACTCTTGATTTTGATTTGTGTTTTACTGGTACACCACCCATATATATTTAACTTACGACGTATAACCTACAACTTACAACCCTCTTTATATATAATATAAACGAATTGCCGTTTTTGGTCGTTAGCCGTTTGTTTGTTGTTAATTATTATGTATTAAAAATATCACAAAAAAATAAATATGTAAATAAAAAACCCGGGCACTAAACCCGGGTTTTATATCCTCCTTAAAGAAAGGATCTGCTGCTACCCAACTCTTAGCGGCTGGGGGCCGGAGAACTTTACCTACCGGCAGCTACGACTGCTTTGCGACGAGGCCCATTCTGACGCCGAATTTCCTCAGGCGCGAAAGGCCACGCTCTTCGAGCTGCCCCACCCTGCAGGCGGAGATCCTCATTCTCTTTGCGATCTCGCGCTGAGTATGAGGTTTGTCCGAGAGATATCGCAGACGTATTATCTCGGCACAGCGAGCGTTCGTTTTGCCGCCCTTACCAACCTTAGCAAGAACGACCTGAAGATCGAACGCGCTCTCAACCAGCTTGGCAGGGTCTTCATGGCTAAAGTCCCTGTTCTGAACCTGCACCAGCACTTCCTGCTCCACGAACTCCACCTCGATCTTAATATTTTCCACTTTAGTTCTCCTTGACCGAAATTTTTAACGAGCCCTTACGAGCACTAACTGTTGAATATATTAACACAACCGCACTTAATTTGTCAAGTGATTCGTTATGGTTCAATAGCTTGGACGCACCTTGAGATATAAACTTCTATGTATATGTCATATACAAATAATCCTAATACGCCAAAGGTGCGTATGCAGGCAGTTCACTTAGTTTATCAAGGTTGGAGT
>JAMCXE010000015.1 GCA_023474975.1 Patescibacteria group bacterium | reverse complement strand
TTTTTTTATAATTCTGCTTGTGAAGTCTTTTACTAGTATAGTCGCGCTTTAACACGTTAAAGCGAACTATTCATAACAAGTCGCCTTGTTATCAACTTGTTTTTTTGCGAGGGGGGGGGGTAAACTTATTTATATGAATAAATCATTAAAAACTCGCGGTTTTGCCTCTTTACCACTAATAATTGGAGGTGCAATTATTGTCGCCGGTCTTATCGGCGGAGTAGCTTATGAATTAAATAAAAACAATTTGGCCGTCGGTAAGAATAAGATATTGGCGGATGTTTCTAGTGTTGCCACTTCAAGTGATTCATTGCAGCCGACTCAAGTTTCGGCCGCAATATCAACATCCCAAGCTATTCCGGTGAGCACCTCTCTTAAAATTACAGTATCCGACGGTGAGCCACTTATAGCCGGTAAAACTTATATTGTGTCTTGGAGCGGTAGCGATCCCAATAATCTCACATACTCGGTTTATTTAGATGGTTCGGCTTTTGGTGGTAAAGTTATTTATCTTACTACAACCAATCAGACTCCAAACATGATTAAGATTACAATTCCATCTACAGTCCCATCGGGGAATGATTATAAACTTCAGTTTATGGGTAAGGCGGTAATATACGAAAGCGACCCATTCACTATTATGGCATCTGCTACGACAATGTCGCCCACAATTACTTCAATTTCACCTGATCGGGGCTTTATAGGAGAAACCATAACAATTACAGGCTCGGGCTTTGGTACTACTACAAATTCAAACACAATTATAATGACTAGCACTGATGGTTATGAGGAGTCATCTCCTGTATTGGCGGGTGCTTATTTTGATGGAACTCTAAGATTTACAATTCCATCAGTGATGTTTCATTCTGATGTAGATGGTAAGCCTAACTACACCGTGACTACTCAGGGGGGGGGCTATAATATTGTAGTTGAAACAAAAAATGGGAAAAGTAATCCAATGAGCCTAACGATTCCAGTAATACCTACGCCTAGCTCGGTTAAAATTATTTCTCCAGATGGCAGCGAAGCATATGCGGTTGGTAGTACTATGCAAATTAGGTGGACTGGGGGCGTACAGCGGATTTCTTTGGTTTCTGCTGTCGATACCTCGAAAATAGTCTCAGTTAGTGATCATTATAATACTGGGGATTATAGTGGACTTTATTCGTGGGTAATACCAAGCAATATTATTCCTGGAAAATATTATCTTCAAGTTGAGGGATGCTGCGGCGAAACAGGCGGGACTGATAAGAGTGCTTATTTTACAATTGCTAGTGCATCTCAAGCTACAATTCAGCAACCAAATCAAAATATTCAACCCTCGACGTCTGCTAGTGTTAGTGCATCTCAAGCTACAATTCAGCAACCAAATCAAAATATTCAACCCTCGACGTCTGCTAGCTCTGGTCTATCATCTTCACAGATCCAATCAATTCTTAATATGATTAGAGCCTTTGGAGCCGATGAATCGGTAATTAATAAGGTTCAATCCGTTTTGGGTGGGCAGCCGGCTTCTGGCACAGCGCAGGCCCAGTGGTGTTACACTTTTAATACTGATTTAGGTATTGGTTCTAGCGGCGCCGACGTATCCGCCCTTCAAACTGCTTTGGAAAAAGAAAACTTGCAGGGAGCTGTATCCGTTTCCGGGGTTTACAATGAATCTACCGCTGCCCTTGTTACCGGATTTCAAGAAAAGTATAAAAACGATGTCTTGGCTCCGCTTGGTCTGTTTAATGGAACCGGCTACGTTGGTCAGTCAACTCGTAATAAATTAAATGCACTTTATGGCTGTAACGGTTAATTAGAGTGTTCTTTCGATTAAAAAGCCCCCTCTATACAAGAAGGGGGCTTTTTTAAGGGAATGGGAATTAGCCCCCTTGTTCCTAAGTAATTTTGGGGCTAAAATACTATGTAATTAGTCGCTTCCAAATTAAATTTAATATTGATTTTTCAATTTTAAACATGGCCTATAATCATAAAAAAATAGAGGCGAGGTGGCAGAAGTATTGGAAACAAAAAAAATTTTTTGTCACCAAGGATAACGTAAAAGGAAAAAAGAACTATTATCATTTAGTGATGTTCCCTTATCCATCAGGGAACGCGCATATTGGTCATTGGTATAACTATGCCCCAGCCGATGTTTTTGCGCGTTTTAAGAGGATGGAGGGATACAATGTTTTGAGCCCGATGGGATTTGATGCTTTTGGTTTGCCGGCTGAAAATGCAGCTATTAAACGCGGTGTTTCTCCGGAATCTTGGACGATGTCCAATATTAAAAACATGACAAGACAGATCCAGGCTATGGGAAATATCAATGACTGGTCTAGATCGGTCATTACCTGCCTCCCCGATTATTATAAATGGAATCAATGGATCTTTTTACAGATGTATAAAAAGGGTCTGGCTTATCGTAAAAAAGTGGCGGCAAATTGGTGTCCGTCCTGCAAAACGGTTCTCGCAAATGAACAGGCCGAAGGAGGAAAATGCGAGCGTTGTGGAACTTCCGTAGAGCAAAAAGAGGTTACTCAGTGGCTTTTAAAGATCACTGATTATGCCGACAGACTATTGGAGGATCTGGATACCCTGGACTGGCCGGAGAGGACCAAGGCTATGCAGAAAAATTGGATAGGCCGTTCCGAGGGCGCCGAAATAGATTTCCCAATAGAAGAATCGGAATTAAAAATAAAAGTTTTTACCACCAGAGCCGATACGCTTCCCGGGGTTACTTATTTAGTACTGGCACCAGAGCACCCGCTTATAAAAATTTTGGATGCAAGGATAAGGAATAAAAACAGCGTAAGGGATTACCTAGAAAAATCTAAGCATAAAACAGAATTGGAAAGATTGACCGATGTTAAAGAAAAATCCGGTGTAGAGCTACAAGGAATTAAAGTGATAAATCCTTTTAATAAAAAGATAATTTCCGTTTGGGTTTCTGATTATGTTTTGGGAGGATATGGGACGGGCGCGGTTATGGCCGTTCCGGCCCATGATGAAAGGGATTTTGATTTTGCCAAAAAATTTGAATTGCCTATTATTCAGGTAGTATCCGAAGATGGAAAGCAAGTCGAGCTTAAAGAGCCATTTGTTAACGATGGAGTTATGGTAAATTCCGGTGAATTGGATAATTTACCAAATAATATTGCCAAGGACAGAATAATTGAATCAATAAGCGCCAAGAAAAAAGTGAATTATAAATTCCGCGATTGGCTGATAAGCCGTCAGCGTTATTGGGGTACCCCGATTCCTATTATTTATTGCAAGGAGTGCGGCATCGTTCCTGTTCCCGAGAAAGATCTTCCGGTCAAGCTTCCAAAAATAAAGGATTACCTCCCTGATGGTTTGGGTAGGTCTCCGCTTGCAAAATCAGAGAAATTTTTAAAAGTTAAGTGTCCGGAATGTGGACGTTTAGCGGAAAGAGAAACGGATACGATGGATACCTTCGTTGATTCTTCTTGGTATTATTTGAGATATCTTGATCCTAAAAATAAAAAATCTTTTGCGGAATCTTCCAAGATAAGAAACTGGATGCCGGTCAAGATGTATGTAGGTGGACCAGAGCATACCGTGATGCATCTTCTTTACTCAAGGTTCTTCACTAAGTTTTTGTACGATGAAGGTTATTTGGATTTTAAGGAACCTTTTTCATCATTGCGTCATCAGGGTATGATACTTGGTCCGGATGGGCAGAAGATGTCTAAATCGCGCGGCAACGTTATCGATCCAGATGAATTGGTAGAAAAATTTGGGGCTGATTCCATGAGAGTTTACTTGTGTTTTATGGCCGAATATAGTCAGGGCGGGCCTTGGGATCCCACCGGAATTTTAGGTGCTTATAGATTCTTGAACAGGGTTTACGACCTTTTTTCTAAAATAAATTTTGATAAGAAGCCTGAATCTAGTAATGGTAGCGAAAACGATCATAAGGATCACAAAGATTTAAATAGGCTGGTTCACAAAACCATCAAAAAGGTAGGTGAGGATATTTCTGGATTTAAATTCAATACAGCGGTATCAGCATTTATGATCCTTTTAAACGAAATGGAAAAGAAAAAGAATGTTATAAATAAAAGTATTGCGGAAAACTTTATTAAGATACTAGCTCCGTTTGCTCCGCATATATCGGAAGAACTTTGGGAAAATTTGGGAAATAAAAAGTCCGTTCATCTTGAATCATGGCCGGAATATAGCAAGCATCTCATAGAAGATGAAGAGATCGAGTTTTTGGTCCAGGTAAATGGAAAATTGCGCGATAAAATTCTGATGCGAAAGGGTTCTTCTCAGCAGGACGTTGAAAGGGCGGTAATGGCTAGGGAAAAGATGAAGGAATTTCTTTCCGGAAAGCCAAAGAAGGTGATATTTGTACAAGATAGGCTTATAAACATAGTTGTATAGGATCTAAGCAAAAATCGCCCCTAGAAAGAGGGGCGATTTTTATTGCGATTTTTATTGAGATGTTATTTTAGTGGATCATCCGTAATAATATTCTGCTTTTTTCTTATAGCAAAGTGATAGATGGCTAGTCCGGTCAAGATACCGATCAATAGATCAACGATCGTATTATTCAAGATGTTCCCCAATAGATCAATAACGGATGCGGTAAGCTGATTATGGTTTAGTTTTAGTTCGCTGACCAAATTTGTATTTCCGCTTTTTCCGCTCTCTGAGTATGACAATGAATCATTGAATTGAAGACTTGCTGATTTGGTAAGATCGGTTATTTTTATCTTAATGCTTATTATTCCCGAGCTTTTTGCGGAGACATTGCCCACCTTAAAGGAGAGCGTATTTCCGTTTTTACCGACATTGGCATAGCTTGAGCTTTCGTATATTGCTTCGTTGGGCAGGGTGACTTCTAGTACAACGTTAGATGCATTGGAATCCCCGGTATTTTCATAGCTTATATTGTAAACGATTTCTTTCCCTGGTCTTGGGTTGTTGTTGTCAAATTCCGCTTCCAGAGAAAATAGTTTGCTTGACGCGGGTGCTTGATGATTTGATGTTTTAAGGGATGAGCTGGGTTCGGTGGATTGATCGGCTGTGGACAAACCTCTTATAGCAACCGGCGCTATTCTGGTGGTGAAGCTTTTTATTGAGCCGTATGTTGTTCCATAGGAATTTTGAGCTACGGTTCGGAAATAATAAGTTTGACCAAGTATAAGATTCGAAAGCGCGTAGGCCATGTATTTATCGGCGTTGTCGGATCCTACGGTTTCTGGAATACTTTTATTGGCATTGTAGAGATTTGGGTCAGAACTATATTCGAACCAGGCACTAGTAGGACTATTTTCCGGATTAACGGTGCCGTTAATTACGGCGGAATTTTCATGTACCAGCATTGCTTCGTTGGTAATCGCTGTTGGCTGGATGAATGTCGTTACTGCGCCGGAATTTGCATTATAAGAGGTTTGGCCATTGGCGGTGTTTTGTTGCGGAGCTGACAGGGTTGTAAAGGTTTGACTGGCGGAATAATGAAGACCTATAGAATCTTGAGCTACCACCCTGAAA
>JAMCXE010000034.1 GCA_023474975.1 Patescibacteria group bacterium | reverse complement strand
TAAATTCCAGCGGAAACTCCAGCCGGACCGCCGCCTATGATTATCAGATCGTACATACCATTTTTGCCTAAGAGGGCGAGTTAATTTATTAACGCAGCTCGACTGGCTGCAAAACTGAGCACCCGCCTAAGTTTTTGCTTTGTAAAAATTTTAGCGGGTAAAGGTTGTTGCCGGGGTTCGTTCGTTGAAACAACTCCAAATTCCAGACAAAGCCATTTATTTTTTTAATCCAAGTGCCTGCTCGATAGCAACCCGATCGAAACCAACTATAATTTCATTGCCGATTTCAATGACCGGCACGCCAAGCTGATTAGATTTTTTCACCATTTCTTCACGCGCCTTCATATTTGTCAAAACATTAATGTCTTCATATTTAACGCCATTCTTAACAAAAAACTCCTTAGCTTTCCGGCAATAAAAGCAAGTCGGCGTGGAATATATTTTTACCTTTTTATCTGTGTGCATACGTTTTTTTTACGTCATTCCAAACTTGATTTGGAATCCGATATTTTTCCCTAGATTCCCGCTGCGGCCTGCCCTCGAGCTACATCGGGGGCGGGAATGACACTGTTTTAATTATTTTGCCTGCAAAGCTGCATCGATTGCCTTCTGGAATTGGCTGAAAGGTTGAGCGCCGGATAAGAGGGTTCCGTTAATGAAGAATCCCGGGGTGCCATTAACACCAGCTTGGGTTCCGGAATCAGTATCTTGTTTTATCTTGTAATCATATTTTTTAGAAGATAAGCAATCATTTATCTTAGAAACATCAGCTCCAACGCCAGAAGCTAAAGCTTCAACCTTATTAAGATCGGATACAACTGACTGGTTCTTGAATATTTCATCCATAAGCGGCCAAAACTTACCCTGCTCGTTGGCGCAATATAAGACCTTCATAGCTTGCTCGCCGGCGCCGTGGCCCGGAAAATATCTAAATACCAATCTTACCTTTCCGGAATTAACATAATTTGCAATTATGCCCGGAACCGGAGCGGACCAAGTCGGATCGCTCTTTTGCAAATAGCCGGAAATTATATGAATATCTTTCCCTGTATTGTCTTGTCCCGCAATAATATCGGCCCCGTCAGCAGCGGCGCAGAAAGGACAAGAAGGATCCGAATAAAGAACAATCGTAACCGGAGCATTGCTCTGTCCTAAAACAATATCGTCATTTTTAACTTGAAGAACGTTCTTATTAGCATCAGCGGCTTTTGTGCCAGAGTCCAAAACATTCGCCGTTGGAGTGACTTTAACGCCATTACTGTAAATAATCGCCCCCGCGATCAAAAATGAAGAAAAAAGAATAGCGCCCGACAAAAAATAACTACCTTTATCCGATCTATTTTTGATCAACTTCTTCTCATCCTGAATATTAGATATGATCTCTTTTTCACTCTTCAAAATTTCATTAACTTTATTATTATTCTCCATTTTTTGTTTCCGCCGGTTGGCGGATAATTAATTATTAATTTAGAACCCATCTCGATAATACTTTCTAATGCGTTTAAGGATTATTATCGAGATAGGTTCTTCGACTGGAATATTTTTAATTCCTGATTTGTTATATATTATATACTACATAACAAGATACTAATAATCTCAGAATTATTCAAGCGGCGCATTTTACATATCCACAAAAAATTAAATTATCCATGGAACCATATTTCAAAACAAAACAAATACTCCTATTTATCGGCGACATAGTCATATTTTACCTTTCCCTAATATTGACTCTCTGGCTGAGGTATACATCTCAATTCTATGGCCAGCTCTTCGATCACCACCTCGTCCCATTTTCTCTTATTTTGATCATCTGGCTCATAGTTTTTTATATTGCCGGATTATATGACCCAAGATCGCTAAAAAACGATATAGAGTTCACGAAAAAATTTTGGTATTCGCTATTTTTCAACGCCATTTTCTCCGTTTCGTTCTTTTACCTCAATACAGGGGTAAGCGTTGCGCCAAAAACAAATCTATTCATCTTTCTGATAGTATTCGGCCTGCTTGGCTATTTATATAGAAGGGTGGCAAACACAGTCCTGGCCAAAAGCGAAGCCGGCACCAGAATACTCCTGGTTGGTACCAATACAACAACACAGGAAATTTCGGATTATCTCAAAAACAACACCCAGCTCGGATATGAAATAAAATTCTGGATGAAAGACGGCCTCAAAGACAAAGAATTCGAACACCTTTTCGAAATAATCATAGCCAACAATATTAATACCATAGTTTTACCGGCCCATATCAAAAAGGATTTTAAATCCGCCAGCTTGATATACAAAACTCTCCTAGCCGGCATAGATGTTATGGATCTGGCCGAACTTTACGAGTTGATTTTCAAAAAGGTTCCCTTGGCAGAACTGGAAGAAGTGTGGTTTTTGGAAAATATCACGCAAAAACACAGAACCTATGAATTCCTAATAACGCCGTTCGAGTATTTAGCGGCATTTTTAATGCTCATAATACTGTCCCCCCTCCTATTAATAATTGCGATCGCGGTAAAACTGACTTCCGCCGGACCAGCGATATTTAAGCAAAAAAGGGTTGGGAAAAACGGCATTGAATTTACCATTTATAAATTCCGCACAATGAAGATCGACGCCGAAAAAAACGGACCGCAATGGGCAAATTATTTCAATGATGACCGCGCTACCAGTATCGGACATTTTTTAAGAGCTACTCACCTAGACGAATTACCGCAACTATTCAACATCCTAAGAGGCGATCTGTCTTTTATCGGCCCTAGACCGGAACGACCGGAATTCGTTGTTTCCCTCAAAAAAGAGATCCCTTATTACGAACTTAGGCATCTAACCAAGCCGGGGATCACCGGCTGGGCGCAAATAAATTTCCGCTATGGCGCCAGCGTAAAAGAAGCATACGAAAAAACACAATTTGACATTTACTACATCAAAAACAATTCTCCGTTTTTGGATTTCAGTATCCTGCTCAGGACGATAAAATTTTTATTTACTAATAACTAGACGTAATACCAATCTGCAAATAACGCACAAATGCAACAAATAAATTAACGAGTGTCATTGCGAGGAGTCGGCGACGAAGCAATCTCAACAATGAATAAATACTATTATGTTTATTTAATGACAAATCCAGCTAATACGGTAATTTATACCGGAGTCACTAGTGATCTAAAGAATAGAATTCTCCAGCACAAAAGTAAAAAAAACAAAAGGATTTACCGAAAAATATAACGTTGTAAAGCTTGTTTATTATGAAATCTTTGATAATGCATATAATGCTATAAGCAGAGAAAAACAAATTAAAGCCGGGTCCGGAAAAAAGAAGGAAGATTTAATAAAAAATAATAATTTTCAATTTAAAGATCTATACTTAAACCTGTAAGATTGCCGCGGGCCAATGCCCTCGCAATGACAACCAATGTATAAAAAAATAAAGTCTTTTCTTTTTGAGAATCAAAGTCTGAAACAAACCATCGCCAAAAACACCTTTTGGCTATTTTTTGGACAAGTTTCCGGAAGATTTGTAAGAATGGGGCTTATAATTTTTGCCGCACGTGTTCTGGGGCCATCGAGCTGGGGTGCTTTTTCATATGTAATGACACTAGTGGCTTTTATGACCATATTTTCGGATATAGGAATGGGCGCGATAGTCACGCGTGAATCAGCCAAAACCCCCGAACACTCCAAGAGATACTTTTCAACCGCTTTTTGCTTAAAACTTATTCTGCTGGCAATAGGAATTTTAATTTTGATCTTCGGAGCGCCGTACATTACGAACATTCCCGAGGCAAAGAAATTAATGCCCGTAGTTTCATTGATACTTTTATTTGATAGCTTGAGAAACTTCGGCTTCGTCATCAGCCGCGCCAAAGAAAAGATGCAATATGAAGCGCTTAATGAGATCCTTACTAATTTCTTTATCACCGCATTCGGAATGTTTTTTCTCTTTCTTTCGCCAAATAGCGAATCTCTCGCCATCGGCTATCTCTTGGGTGTAGCTGTTGGATTTTTGGGAATATTCTTCCTGCTCAAAGATCATTTTACCGCTTCCTTTTCAGAATTCGATCCTTTGCTGGTATGGCCGCTTCTCAAGTCTTCTCTCCCCTTTGCCCTTGCCAGTTTCCTGGGATCAATAATGCTTAATACCGACCTGGTCATAATCGGCTGGATGCGACCGGCGGCGGAAACAGGATATTATTCGGCCGCCCAAAAGCCGATATACGTCCTATACACAATGGCCTCGCTTTTTGCCGTAAGCATTTTTCCGGCGCTTACCAAAACTTTAAAAGAAGGGCTGGAAGGCGGAAAAAAAGTCTTAGAAAAGGCGGTAGCTGCATCTTTTTTAGCGGCAATTCCTATAGCTCTCGGCGGGATAATTTTAGGCAGCCAAATAATCGATCTTGTTTTCGGTAAAGAATATCAGCCGGCAACGCTCTCGTTCCAAATTTTGATGTCAACGATCTTAATAATCTTCCCCTCCGCCATAGTCAGTAATTCCGTTCTGGCTCACGAAAAACAAAAAAATTTCATCACATTTTCTATGATAGGGGCGATCGGCAATATTATTTTTGACCTTCTTTTAATACCAAGATGGGGTATCGGGGGATCTTCGGTCGCTACGCTTCTAACCCAAATAGTTTCCAATTATTTTATCTGGCACAAGATGCAGATCGCCAACCCATTCTCTGTTTTTCCCAATATCAAAAAAATGATCGTTGCCGGAATTGTTATGGCGGCCTTAACTTACTTGATGGAAATTGCCGGAATTCCACTGCTCATCAATATCTTAATTTCTATTATTATTTATCTCTTGACCCTAAAGATCCAAAAAGAAAAATTATTGGAGTTAATTCGTAGGTAAAAAGGCAATTTGGGAAGTCCGACTTCCAAAATTAGTACACCGCCTTGCCCAAAATATCTATTTTGCCCACCAGACCAAATCGCGTGGAGTCTATTGATCCGCCAACTAAATTACCTAAAATCAAATAAGCGTCTTTCGGAATTATCCCCTTATAGTCATGTTCGTATAAGGAAAGCATGCGGTAGCCTCCTCCGTCTAAAATATAAGGCCGATCTTGAGCGTTCTTAAGAATTTTTCCATTCAGTAAAATATACCAGCCGCCGCTAATTTTCTGAAAGCCGAATTTATCGCCAGGAATGCCTTTGACGATCTTAATTAACGGATCAGTATTGCCAGCGTAAAAATAAACGATTACATCCCCTCTTTTGACTTCGTTGCATTTATAATACCCGGAAAGTATTTTAACTGTTTTGCCGGGCTCAATAATTCCAGACATAGAATCGCCGCGGACAATTTTTTCTTCAACGGAAAAACACGGCGCGCTCGGCGGAATACCGCCCACTATCACTTCCGATTCCGGTTCCGGCACCGATGTAAATCTGAATAAGAAAACAACCAAGACAACGATAATGCCAACCAATATCAGCGTTAAAAATGAAGATTTATTAAATTTTGCTTTATGCACGTATTTATTCTACCATCTTACAAAATTAAATATCCAATAAAATTATGAGTCAAAAGAGGGGATGTAATCGTTTATTTTTACGCTGGCA
>JAMCXE010000031.1 GCA_023474975.1 Patescibacteria group bacterium | reverse complement strand
ATAATCCTATTGCCACTTTCTTCTTGATTTTTAAGATTGGTAATATCCTGAATAGTTTCAACGGCTCCGATCACATTACCGGAATCGTCTAAAATAGGATTGGCGCTGAAAATTATCCATTTTTTAATCTTGGTAACAAAGCTTACAACCTCATACCCTTCTTTCAAAAAAGACGATTTGGTATACATATTAGGATAATACTTATCCATCTCCTCAATATTTCCTCCGCGTAAAATAATATTAGCCAAAACAGGTCTTTCTGCTTCATAAAAAGGTTTCCACGCATCTTTTGTGCCAACGACATCATCCGCTTTAACTCCGGTTAGAAGCTCGCATGATTTATTCCAGTTGGTCACAAAACCATCTTTATCTAAGAAGAAAGTGGCAATAGGATTATAATTTATCAATTGATTTAATTCGTCTTTTGAAGCGTTAGTATTCATATTTTGCATATTTTAATTGTAGTACGTTTTAGTTATAATTAACAAATAAATTCAAAAAAAATGAAACACACTATTACCGTAGAAGATAATGGCAATATGTATATAAAAATCATCGGAGACGGTGATGCAGCCGTTGCTAAAGAGTTTGTTGATACGGCGTATGCATTATTTGATAAATATCCCGGTAAAAGATTTAATGGAATAGTTGATATGTTGGAGTCAGGGACTTCGGATTATGAAGGTATTAAAATTTACAGAGATTTTTTAAAGAGTGATCGTATTGGAAAAGTTGCGTTTGTAATTAAAGATCCCATTTATTTATAACCTTCCAAGATGCAAGGTGGAGGTTTCTGAAAACGATTATTTTTGCCGTAATTGCGGCCTGGCCTTAAGATCGAGACCGGAAGATACTTCTGTTCCAAAACAGATATTAATTTATTTTGTGAGTTTTTTTCTTGCTCCTTTTGGCTTAGGTTTTGCTTTTAGCTATTTAAGACAGTCTGATAAAAAAGCAAAAATAATAGGCGCGGTTTCTTTAGCTTTAACGATTTTGGCTATAGTGGCAGTTATCGTTATAGCGGTAATATATACAAAACAGGAGTATAGCAGCATAAACTTAATTACCGGAGGTGGACTGTAGTTCTCTATTTTTTACAGATTTTATTATATATTTTTTATATAAATATAAACCAAACAAAAAAGATGGAAAAAATATTATGGTTATTGGCTGGGCATTTATTGGGCGACTTCCCCTTCCAGTCAGAATGGATGGCTGCCAATAAAGGCAGTTCCTGGGAAATAAATGCATATCACGCTCTGGTTTATACCGCAACTATATTAGTGGTTGCAGAAATTGGCGGTATCTATCTGCCGATACCCGCGCTACTCTTATTCTTTGGCTCTCATTTTATGATTGATCCGTTGAAGGCTCGTTGGAAGGTTATAAATAATATTTGGGAAGATCAATTGATGCATTTTGCTGTTATCCTGCTGGTTTTTCTTTTGTTTGTGTAAAAAAATAAAGTATAATTAAAGAATATACGGGGCAACGAAAAAATTCGGCCTTGCCTTGTTAAAATAATAATTATAAACCGAATTTTTATCAGCATGGAAAATAAAAAAATACAGATCTATTTTTTTAGCGCATTACTTCTCGCCGTTTCAGTTTTATTATTTTTTGTTTTATATCCGTTCGTGGGGGTCCTGGCTCTTGCGGCGGTTTTAGCGTTCGTTCTTCAGCCGCTTTACAATAGAGTGCTTCGTATTTTCAAATTTGAATCTCTTGCTTCTTTTATTGCCATTATTGTGCTCGCTGTTTTTATAATACTGCCTCTTTTGTTTTTAGGATGGCAGATATTTCAAGAGGCTCAATCAATGTATTTTCAGGTGGCGGGTGCCAAGTTGCCGTATCTTAATGAGCTTACTGCCCTTATAGAGAATCCGATCAGAAACTATATTCCGAATTTTTCTATAAACTTGTCTTTGTATACTAGTAATCTGTTTAATTGGTTTGTTGGAAATATTGGTCCTATTGTTTCTGGTACGACGCAGACAATAATGAATTTTTTGCTTGCCGCTATTTCGCTATTTTTCTTTTTGAAAGACGGCAAAAAAATAAGAAGAATGATGGTGGAGTCTAGTCCGCTTGACGATAAGTACGATAATTTGATTATTGAAAAATTGGAAGCGACCGTAAATTCGGTTGTTAGAGGTGCGCTTTTGATTGCTGCGATTCAGGGCTTGGTTGCCGGAATTGGCTTTTGGATATTTGGAGCTCCCAATCCGGCTCTTTGGGGAACTATTGCCGCAATAACCTCTTTGGTCCCCGGCATAGGTACGGCCATAGTTATAGTTCCGGTGATAATATATTTATTCATCAGCGGAAATATTTTCATGGCACTAGGTCTTTCTGTGTGGTCGGCTTTATTTATCGGTCCGGTTGATCAGTTATTGAGACCATTCCTTTATAAGAAAGGCGTTACTACGCATCCCCTATTCATACTTTTTTCTGTATTAGGCGGATTATCGTTTTTTGGACCAATAGGATTAATTTTCGGCCCCATTATACTCAGCCTATTCTTAACTCTTTTGGATATTTATAAATGTTTCTATAACCCAAATAAGAATATTTGTTAATTGAATTAAATTTAATAAATAATAAAAATCCCGTCCAAGCTTGGACGGGATTTTTTAATATCTTGAATTAAACTTTCAAGTATTTTCTTACGGCTATTATGCTTGATGTGGTGCCGAGCAATATTCCAAAACCAATTTGATATCCAATAAGAGAAAGCAGGTTGGTTAAGAAGTATGGCCACATATTTATTTCCGGCATTATCATCTCCATATATGGAGATGTGAAGTAGATTGCGGGGGCGATCACGATAATGCTTAAAATAGCTGCAATAACACCATAAAGCACACCTTGAACTATATACGGACCGCGAATAAACATATTTGAAGCTCCAACTAGGCGCATAATGCCTATTTCATCTCTGGTTGAATGTATCGCTAGCATGATGGCATTCAATGTAACCAAAACGGCAACGAGAGATAATATTACCATCAGTGCTAGGCCAGATTTTTGAACCGTGTCTATTATTTTTGTGAGTCGATCTATAACGACCTGATTTTGATTGTAGCTTACTTGAGAGATATCATTTTTGAAATTATCGTTATTTAAATAGGCGGCGATAACCTGGTAGTCTTTGGGATCACCGGCTTTGATATTAAGGGAGGCAGAAAGCGGATTTGCGTCTAATATGCTGATCGCTTCAGATATAGTTTGGTCATTCTGATGGTTTGCCTTAAAAATTTCTAAGGCCTTATCGCGTGAAATATAATCAACGCTCTTAACTTCGGCCAAGCTTTCAAGCGATCGCTTTATTGCCAATATATTATCTTCTGGGGTGTCTATATTAAAATATACGCTTATATCAATCTTTTCTTTCAGTGATCCTATTACTTTATTGGTTAGTACGCTAAATATGATGAGTCCAATGAAAACTAATAATGCCAGCGTCATTACAATAATGGTTGTAATGGAAAGCCAACTGTTTCTTTTAAAACCTTGAAGTCCGTATTTGATTATTCTAAATAAAGCTGTGAACATTTTTATTTAAATTATTGAAAAATAATTAAGCCAATATGTATCGTCCGTCTTCTTCGTCTCTTATAATTCTACCATTATCCATACTCACCACTCTTTTATGAAGATTGTTAACAATTTCTTTGTTATGGGTAACCAGCATTACTGTTGTTCCGAGTTCGTTAATTTTAGAAAGAAGTTTTATGATTTCAGCCGAATTTAACGGATCTAAATTACCGGTTGGTTCGTCGGCGACAAGTAATACGGGACGATGAATCAGCGCTCGGGCAATCGCCACTCTTTGTTTTTCACCTCCGGAAAGTTCGTGCGGAAAATTAAAAGCATGCTCGGAAAGTCCCACCATATCTAAAATTTGGGGAACGAATTCGTCTATTTCTGATTGAGATTTTCCATCCAATTCTAGGGCGAAAGCAATATTTTCATAGGCAGTTTTAGTTGGAAGAAGTCTGAAATCTTGGAAAACAATGCCAATTTGTCTTCTATAAGCCGGTAATTCGCCCATTTTAAGTTTATTTACTTCATAAGAGCCAAAAAACAGCCTTCCTTTGCTGGGTTTTTCTTCGCCTATCAGCAGTTTTATCAGAGTTGATTTGCCAGCTCCGTTTTTACCTACGATTGAAACAAACTCATTTTGTTTTATGTCTAAGTTTATTTCTTCTAATGCAACTGATTTGTTGTTATAAACCTTAGAAACGTTTTGAAAACTTATCATATTTATTTAAAAACAAAAAAATAACTTTTTGTACTGTTATTATAGCAAATTTTAGAAATAGAAACTAGGCGTCGGTCTTTGTGTCTAGCTCGGCTTCAATAAATTTCTCCAGCTCGCCGTTTAAAACCTTGTCTGGTTGGTGGCTTACCATTCCGGTGCGGTGATCTTTTACTTGTTGGTAGGGATGAAGCACGTATGATCGTATCTGATTTCCCCACTCCGGCTTAACTTGGGTTCTTAAATTTTTTATTTCATTTTCCTGTTTCTCAACCATTATTTTAAAAAGCTTTGCCTTGAGCAAAGAAAGGGCTTTTTCTTTGTTTTGAGCTTGGGATCGCTCCACTTGAGAGGCGGCGGCCAAACCTGTTGGCAAATGCACCACGCGCACAGCCGTATCTCTTTTGTTTACATTTTGCCCGCCCGGTCCGCTGGATCTGGAAGTTTCCATTTTCAGATCTTCCGGAGGAATATTGAGATTTTTTAATTCTATTTCCGGTATTTCCGGCAAAACTTCCACTAAAGCAAAAGAAGTGTGTCTAAGTTGCTTGGAATCAAAGGGCGATATTCTTACCAAGCGATGGACTCCAGTTTCTTTTTTAAGATTCCCGTACGCAAATTCGCCTTTTATATCTATTGAGCGGTCGTCAACCTGAATAACTTTCCATTTGCGTTTGGCCGCATATTTAACATACATATTTAAAAGCATATTTGCCCAATCCTTGGCATCGTCTCCGCCTACTCCAGGAAAAATAGAGATATTGGCGCTATTTTTATCATATTTATCTAACAAGGGGTTGAACATATTGAGTTTTTTAATTTTGGAGCCTCATGCCAGAATCGAACTGGCGTCTTTGCTTTATTCACCCCCACACCTAATTTTATCTTGGAGCCAAAGGTGGGAATCGAACCCACGTCTATCGCTTACGAAGCGACTGTTCTGCCACTGAACTACTTTGGCATTTATTAGGTGTGGGGGCGGGAGCATTGCTCTGCCACTGAGCTAAGAAGGCATATTTAAAGGTGTGGGGGCGGGGCGACTGTTTTCTACCATTGAACTACTTTGGCGCTGTTACAGTTAACTATTATATATCCTCAATGTTCTTTTATTCAATCGCTTATTTTTTTTATTCCTCTATTGAATATGACCCCCAACTTCAGCGAGGAATATTTCGAGTATTTTTATGAGCGGGTGAAGGGAATCGGACCCTCGTCTCAACCTTGGGAAGGTCGCGTACTGCCACTGTACTACACCCGCACCAATTTTGCACCTTTATTCTAGCAAACGAAATTGATTTTTTAAACTAAAATTATTTAAGCGATTGAATAAAAGAACATTGAGGATATATAATAGT
>JAMCXE010000004.1 GCA_023474975.1 Patescibacteria group bacterium | reverse complement strand
TCTCATTTTTTATAATACCGAGAGGGTTCATTATGCTTTTCAAAACAAACTGTCGCCTGTACAATTTATGATGTCGTATCAACAAACTAAAAACGTCATAGATTCCAGAATAGGGTTGCATTATACATTACTATGATTTTGATGAGGATTTGTGTTAAAATACATTTGTAAGTAGCATGAACAATTTTTATAAAAATCTTTTAAAGCACAACGTTTTTTATTTAGCGGGCATCATTGTGTTAGCCATAGTTTTATTTTTCCTATTTAATAATGTACAAGATTCCGTTTCCAAGATAAAAGTCGAGCGGGCGGCATTGATTGCTAAATCAAGCGCGCTAAGCTCTTTGGCCTCTCTTAGGGGCGATTTTGAAAAAGCTAAGCCGTACCTAACTTTATTGGAAAATATTTTGCCTCCCCGCGATCAATTGTTGATATTCTCTAATGAGCTTGAAGGTCTAGCCAAACAGAACAATCTTGGTTTTGGTTTTACTTACGGAGAAGAAAAGCAGAGCTCTGGCAACGTTCCCGGTTCACTTGCCTTTAAAATATCGCTTACGGGTAGTTATAGCGGAATTACTAATTTTTTGAAATCTTTGGAAACGGAGCGTTATTTTATAGATATTGTTAATGTTGATGAATCTAGGAAGGGGGATGATTTTTCGGCAATTATCAACGGAAAGGTATTTGTTAGATAGCTTTATTCGCATTAATATTTAACTATTTGAGCGCTTCAATAAATAAATGGATATAAACAGCGTTAAAACTAAATTAAAGAATAAGCAAGATTTGACTTTTTTGAGCTTAGGCATTTTAATGTCTATATTAGTTTTTTTGGGTATTTTTTATGCTATAAGTTTTTTAACGCAAGAGATAGGGATCGTATTAAACAGTCAAAGCGTGGCAGCGCCCAGTCCGGTTAAGTTCGATCTGGATAAGATAAAAACTTTAGGTATTGAAAATATGCAAAAGTAAATTGGTATTAATGGGTACATAGTTCAGTGGTAGAACGCTGCGGTGCCCCCTCACCATTTATGATGAAGATGTTTAATAAAAAAATATAATTACTATGCCGTAAAATAACAAATAATTCTATATTCTTGATTTCAAATGGTGTGTGGGGTCCTGACCCCCGCACTAAAAAATGGGTACATAGTTCAGTGGTAGAACGCTGTCCTGATAAGACAGAGGTCGAAGGTTCGATTCCTTCTGTACCCACAAAGCGCCCATTTTTTAGTAGGGGGCGCAGTAAGACGGAGGTCGAAGGTCCGATTCCTTCTGTGCCCACATTGCGCTCAATTTTGTTAAGAGGCGCAGTAAGATGAGGCGGTCGAGGGTTGGACTCCTTCGGTGCTTGTTTTTTAAAAATCGGAAAAGTTTAAAATATGCGCCCTTAGCTCAGTGGTAGAGCGTTTCATTGACATTGAAAAGGTCGGAAGTTCGATCCTTCCAGGGCGCACAAGATGGAATTATTAAAATATGATGGTGATCTTAATGATGAGGAGATCCTTGTTTTGTCTCAAGAAGATCCTACTTATTTTACTTTTCTTGTAAGTAAATATCAGGATGCTTTTTTGAGGGCGGCTAGGGGAATAACCAGGAATTTGGAGGAAGCTCAGGATATAGTTCAGGAAACTTTCATAAAAATTTATAGATATTCAGAAAATTTTCAAAAACGTCCCGGGATAGCGTTTAAGAGTTGGGCGTATAGGATTTTAATAAACACAGCCATTACTCATTATCAGAAGTTAAAGAGGGAAAGAGGAAACACTGAATACATAGATCTTGTTTTATATGATGATAGCCTACCCCTATCTAAGCGTGAAGATTTCGATCTGAAAAGGGATATCTTGACTGGCGTGAGTGCTGTTATCGGTGCAATGCCAGAACATCTCGCCAGAGTTTTAAAGATGTACTATTTCGAAGATAGATCATATGAAGAGATCGCTAGATCGGAAAAAATATCGATGCCGGCCTTAAAAATGAGAATGTTCAGGGCCAAGAGGGCTTTCAAGAAAATATCCAATAGCAATCTTTAAAAAAATATGAATAATGCCGCGATAAAAAATAGAATAGCTTGGAGGGTTTATCTAGTTTGGCTTTTTAAAAGAGTCATCCCTTTATTTTTTTTGGAACTGATCTTATTGACCGTGGCTTTATGGATATTGGGAAGGTTGGTTTTTGTGCGGGAAGTTTTTTCCAATGCTTTTCTAGCTAGCGCTCAAAATCCCTTTGTATTGGCCTTCTATATGTTCAAGGCTTTCTTAACAACGTCATTATTAAAAAAAATAATAATTTTGATATTGCTTGGTTTTGGCGTCCTGATCATTAGAGATGTCGGAAGAATGCTGAATTCATACATAACTACGCTTAGGATCACAAAACGCTGATATCTTTTTATTTTTCGACGCCATTTTTTTATCTTTCATTAAGTTTATTATTTTCTAAATTTTATCATTTCCTCAAGCCGTTTCGAAGACCCCGTTTTCATAATACTTTCCTAACGCGATACTAGCCAATTTTATTTAGAACTAGGCGGGAGGAGGAAATTAGTAGATGAATTATCCACTGGCTTGTCGGCAAGCCTTGAAATTTTCAACTTATCCTGGCAACGCGTTTTAGGAATTATTATGAAAATGCGGTCCTGCCCCAGCGGATTCGTCCACTAGTTCCTTGCCTCGCTCGTTCTAGATACTAAATTGTCGTGGAGAATATTCGGAGCTCCGACATGCTCGGTTCCGATGTCGGAGCGAGACTCAGGAGTTGTTCTGCGCTGGACGGAACAAGCTCCGATTCTCGTAGACAATTTAGTATATAGAACACCGTGCCCGCTCGGCTGCGCAGCTTTCGGAAAAAGATAAGATTTAGAAAAATTATAAGATACATCCTTTTTTATATGCTCTTGCTGGTCGGCTATATTTGTGGTATACCTCGAATTAAGAGTTCTTTAAAATTTTCGGCAAGCAGAAGGGGGTTTTATGATCGGCAAGCTTTCTTTGTGGGAAAGGGCTGTGCGGCGCATAAAATATTATTTATTTTTTTGGCGGGAAGTTTTTTCCAATGCTTTTCTAGCTAGCGCTCAAAATCCCTTTGTATTGGCCTTCTATATGTTCAAGGCTTTCTTAACAACGTCATTATTAAAAAAAATAATAATTTTGATATTGCTTGGTTTTGGCGTCCTGATCATTAGAGATGTCGGAAGAATGCTGAATTCATACATAACTACGCTTAGGATCACAAAACGCTGATATCTTTTTATTTTTCGACGCCATTTTTTTATCTTTCATTAAGTTTATTATTTTCTAAATTTTATCATTTCCTCAAGCCGTTTCGAAGACCCCGTTTTCATAATACTTTCCTAACGCGATACTAGCCAATTTTATTTAGAACTAGGCGGGAGGAGGAAATTAGTAGATGAATTATCCACTGGCTTGTCGGCAAGCCTTGAAATTTTCAACTTATCCTGGCAACGCGTTTTAGGAATTATTATGAAAATGCGGTCCTGCCCCAGCGGATTCGTCCACTAGTTCCTTGCCTCGCTCGTTCTAGATACTAAATTGTCGTGGAGAATATTCGGAGCTCCGACATGCTCGGTTCCGATGTCGGAGCGAGACTCAGGAGTTGTTCTGCGCTGGACGGAACAAGCTCCGATTCTCGTAGACAATTTAGTATATAGAACACCGTGCCCGCTCGGCTGCGCAGCTTTCGGAAAAAGATAAGATTTAGAAAAATTATAAGATACATCCTTTTTTATATGCTCTTGCTGGTCGGCTATATTTGTGGTATACCTCGAATTAAGAGTTCTTTAAAATTTTCGGCAAGCAGAAGGGGGTTTTATGATCGGCAAGCTTTCTTTGTGGGAAAGGGCTGTGCGGCGCATAAAATATTATTTATTTTTTTGGAAGTCGGTCGGGGGCGTCTGGGTTTTTGATCTGGATGGGCCGCTGATGGACACGGGTATGTTCTATGACCGAGCGCTTAAAGAATTTTCCGAGAGAATGTTGTCTGTTTTCAATGGAAAGTTTTCCGTTAAAGAAATTCTGGATAAGCAGCATGAACTGGATTTGCAAATGATGTATGATATAAATCCATATACCGGCGAATATTATCTTCTCCATAAGTCGCGTTTTCCGTTATCTTTAATGAAAACTTACCGGTTTTTTTGTGAAAAGATCGGTAAAAAGTTTAATGGAGAGATCGGGAAAAAAATGAGGGATATTGGAAAAAAAGTATTCTTGAAAGATGAGTATGATGGAGTTATAAGGTCGGAAGTTCTCAGTTTGTTCCAATTCCTAAAATCCAAGAATGAAAAGATATTTATTCTTACCAAGGGCGATGACGAGATTCAGGGTGATAAGAAGTGGGCTCTTAAAAAAGCGGGGATAATGGCTTACTGTGATGATTTCTATGTGGTTCCCGATCATAAGAACAAGAAAATAAAGGAGATAAAATCGGAAAATCCGGCCCTTCGCTATTACTGCGTCGGAGATACTTACAAAGAAGACGTGGAAATAGGTATTAGGATAGGGTTTTTTGGGATATACATTCCTTACGAAAGTAACTGGAAAGAGCGTGGGCATTTTGACGATATCGAGCATTATCGCAATAAAAGTCGCAGCGTTCGCTGTTCCAGTATTGCCGAAATTAAGTCGTGGTTTGAGTTTTTAAAGGGCGCCTAGTGGCGCCCTTTTCTTTTTTATCAGAATTAAACTATATTTTAAGTATGGCAGATCCAAAAATAATTTTTGAGAATAAAGATTTCTTGATAATAAATAAACCAGCCGGCTTATTGGTGCATCGGTCGGTTTTGAATAGGGAAGATCTGCATCCGGAAGAAAGAACTTTGGTTGACTGGCTTTTAAAGAAATATCCGAAAATAAAGAACGTGGGAGATGATCCGGAAAATCGTCCAGGTATAGTGCATCGTTTGGACAAAGAAACTTCGGGGGTTATGATAATTCCTTTAAATAAAAAAACTTTTGAATATTTTAAAAAAATTTTTCAAAAGCACGAGGTGAGAAAAACTTACCTAGCCTTGGTTTATGGAACGGTAAGAAGTGATAGGGTTGTGATAAACAAGCCGATAGGCATAAAAAGCGGTACAACAAAAAGAAGTGTTCATAGTTCTAAAATGTCTAAAGACGCAATAACCGAATTCGAGGTTCTTAAAAGATTCGAATTAGATGGCCAGGATTTGACTTTGCTGCGGGCTCGTCCTAAAACCGGGAGAACTCATCAAATAAGGGTTCACCTTGCATCGATCCATTGTCCGATCGTTGGCGACAAGCTTTATGGAGGAAAAAATGACATTTTTCCGGAAATCGGAAGGCAATTTTTGCATGCTGAAGAAATAGAATTTAAAGATATGAACGGGAAGGAACTAAAATTTAAGGCTAAGCTGCCAAAAGAACTTAGCGGCTTATTGGTTCGAGCCGGCGTTATTTTTTAGAAGTGTGAGTTTTATAGTTTCGCGGGCTGGAATTTGTTCTGTACCGTAAGAAAAGATAGATCTTCCAGATTCTTTCCATACATATCCGGGCGGGGCTATGATCTCATAATCTAGCGATCCTTGTACGCCGGATTGTTTATCGTAAACAAAATAAAATTCTTCTCCGTTTGCTATTTTAATATCGCCCCCATCTTTATATTCTAATTTCAGGGTCTTGGTTTTTCCGGCCGGTGTGTCCATCCATGTTCCAAAAAATTC
>JAMCXE010000009.1 GCA_023474975.1 Patescibacteria group bacterium | reverse complement strand
GGGAATCGGACCCTCGTCTCAACCTTGGGAAGGTCGCGTACTGCCACTGTACTACACCCGCACCAATTTTGCACCTTTATTCTAGCAAACGAAATTGATTTTTTAAACTAAAATTATTTAAGCGATATTTTAACACTTTTACCGTCCCAATAATATCCTGGAGTCAATATAAAAACGTGGGCATTATTTTTAGCATTTTCAAGCCAATTATTAAAATCTTCTCCGCTTGCATCCATCCTACCCTGCAGAATTTCTTTATAAGCATCGGGCAGCAATTCTTCTTCTGTATAATTTTCAATGCTGATCCCGAACATTTTATTTACAGCATCATTTATATCTATTGTTTTTAATGCGTTCTGAATTTTTTGATTAGCTATTTCTTTTAGGTTATTCCCGACTCTTTTTTGAGCTTCGGCATATATTAGTTTATTTTCAATAAGTTTTTCAATTACAGCTCTTTTTATATCTTTTTGGGTAGAGGTAGCCGCCAGAGTTTGCAGATCGGAATTAGAGGTTGACGCAAGCACTAAATAGTTATGGCTCATATTGTAGTAATCATTGACTTCGCTTTGAGATATAAAGCTCCAATTCACTACGGCCGCCGGTAAAGAATTTGTGCGCAGATAAAAATAAACCGACGCGATCAGCAGTATCAATAAAAATAATATAAGATATTTAAGATTTTTCATTGTTGAGTCGAGGTGGAAACAACTATTATCATTTTTTCTCCGGGATCTTTATAATTACTCTGACTTTTAAGCTCTCTTTCTAAATTGATTGGATTAGAAAAATATTTAATATCCGAATTGAGTTCGGCGTTTTCTTGTTTAAGGGAGGCCATTTCGGAAATTTGTTTGTCAGATGAATCTTTTAGATAGCTGTATTGTTGATACAAATTAAAAAGCTGCCATCCTAAAATGGCTATTACCGATGCTAATAATATATTTACGATAATTTTCATAAGTTCTCTATTATTATTTTATCACGTGCTTGTCATTGCGGGGAGTACATTCGGCTTCGCTCAGTATAAAGTACATTCGGCTTCGCTCAGTATAAAGTACATTCGGCTTCGCTCAGTATAAATCTGCGGCAATTTATTTGAGATCCCCACGCTTCGCTCGGGATGACCTACGGTCAGATTGTCATGGCTTCGCCAGATCTTGCGTAGCAATGACTTCGCTACACTCGCAATGACAGCAAACTATTTCTTCAGTAATTCTTTAAAAACTCCGGCAGGAATGTCTATTTTATTTTTAGTACCCCTTTCCTTTAACCTTTCTTTTCCTCTCTGCTGTTTTTTCCAAAGCTTCATTTTTCTGGTTCGGTCCCCACCGTTTTTACCGAAGTTTCCAAGCTCTTTTTTCATTGCCGCTATTGTTTCTCTGGCAACGATCTTGCCTCCGATGGTTGCTTGAATAGCCTGGGTGAATTGCTGCCGTGGTAGAAGCTCCTTCAATCTTTCAACTGTTTTTCTAGCCTCGTGCTCCATATCATTTTTATAGACAATGCGTGTTAATCCTCCGACATTGTGTTCGGCTACTAAAATTTCCAATTTAACAACTTCCGTTTTTTTGTAATCAGATACTTCGTAGCTGAGCGAAGCATATCCAGCCGAAACTGATTTTAATTGATCGTCAAAGTCTCTGATAAGCTCGGCGACGGGCAGGGTGCCATTCAAAACTATTGAATTTCCGAAAGATCGGGTGTTGATATCTCTTAATCTAAAATTTTCTTGAAGCCTCATTACCGCTCCAAGATATTCGGTCGGGGTAACGATCTCTATTTTTGATACCGGTTCCAAAACCTCTAAATAATCCGACGGAAAATCTTTCGGCGTATCAACATTGATCCACTCTCCATTTCTTTTTTTAACTTTATAAGAAACAGATGGGAAGCTGTTGATCGTACGTAAATTAAATTCCCGTTCCAAACGCTCCGCGGTAATTTCAAAATGAAGTCTTCCTAAAAATCCACCCTTAAATCCTCGTCCTAAAAATTCATTGGAATCCGGCTCGAATTTCAAAGCGGAATCATTTAATTTTAATTTGCCTAACGCCATTTTAAGGCTTTCATAGTCATCGGCTTCTTCCGGATAAAAAGAAACGAAAACGACTGGCTGTGGATTTTGGTATCCGGGTAGCGCAAGCTGCCCGTAGTCTTGAATGCGGGAAGTATATTCGGTGATCGTATCCCCGATCTTAAGCGCTTCTGGATTTTTTAATCCCGTTGCAATGTATCCTATCTGCCCCACTCCGATAGTTTCGTCGGTTTTTAATTCCGGAGCAAAGTGGCCAAGCTCCTTGATTTTAAAATTTGTGTCAGTTGCGACCAAATAGGCTTCGTCTTCACGTTTGATCGAGCCGTTAAAAACTCTTATATTCGCAACAATACCCTTGTGTTCATGATAAAAGGAATCAAAAATAAGCGCTCGAAATATTTCTTTTTCCCTCAACCCGCCTTGCTCGTCCAGCGACTCACTCGCTTGTCCTCGTTGCTTCGCCGCTCGGTTGTCGGAAACGAGCGAGCCCTGCCGAAGCAACTGCGGGGGTTTCGGAGAAAAAGAAGTATTCCTCGCTGAAGTTGGGGGAGGAATACGTTCAATAATCGCTTTTAGTAATTCTTCGACTCCTTGACCCGTCTTTCCGGAAACCCTTAGGACATCTTTTTCATTTTCACCCGTAAGTTCGCTTATGCTTCTAGCTATTTCGTCTGCTCCGTATGGATTTAGATCAACCTTATTGACTGCTCCGATTATTTTTAATCCGGCTTTTTGGGCATGATTAAAATTGGCGAGTGTTTGCGCTTGTATTCCTTGTGTGGCATCCACAAGTAAAATAGCGCCGTCAACGGCAGCTAGAGCGCGGGAAACTTCATAAGAAAAATCGCTGTGCCCCGGCGTATCGATCAAATTAAGCGTATATTCAACGTCTTTATATTTATATTTCATCCGCACGGGCGTCATTTTTATGGTAATGCCGCGTTCTCTTTCAAGGTCCATTTGATCAAGGTATTGGGCCTTCATTCTTCTTTTTTCTACCGTACCGGTGGCTTCTAGCAGTCTGTCGGCCAGGGTGCTTTTACCGTGATCGACGTGGGCGATTATGCAGAAATTTCTGATATTTTGAGGATTTTCAAACATAGAGAGATTTTACCCTAAAAAACTCATTATTGCGAGCGTAGCGAAGCAGCCCAGATTGCCGCGGACTAAGAAGTCCTCGCAATGACGAAGTAGAAATGCTTTGCGTTAATGTTTCGCAAAAGTGTTAAACATTATTAATGATCCGTCATTGCGAGCATAGCGAAGCAATCCAGATTGCCACGACTTTATACTGAGCGAAGCCGAATGTACTTTATACTGAGCGAAGTCGAATGTACTTTATACTGAGCGAAGCCGAATGTACTCCTCGTAATGACAAATAGGATTACTATTTCCCATCCCTAGCGGCATAAACAGCTTTAAGAATTGCTTTTTTAAACTTTTTTTTGGAAAAACGAAGGGCATGCTTGCGGATCAGTTTGCGGTCAAATTGTCCAAGCTGTACCTTTCGTATGGCCATGATAAGATCCTCTACGCTTTGATGGTCGAATAAAATTCCGGTTTTTCCTTCCACGATAATTTCCTTGCCTCCTCCCTGGTTCAGCGCTACTACCGGTGTTCCGCAGGCCTGCGCTTCTGCGGCTACCAGGCCAAAGTCTTCTATTTGTGGGAAAATTAGAGCCTGCGCATAGTTGTATATGAAATTAAGCTGTTCATCCGAAACGAATTCTAGAAATTCTATTTTTGGCGATCTCGCCATTTTTTTAAGTTTATTCAGTTCGGGGCCCTCGCCTACTACCAAAAGCGGCAAGTTCAGTTTATTGAAAGTTTGGATTACCAAGTCGAATTTTTTGTAATGAACTAATCTGCCCACAGCTACAAAATAATTGCCCTTTCCATGCTCTTTTATGTTTTTTTCCGTCAGTATTTTAAAGTTATTTTGCAAAATAAGCGAAGCTGGATATTTTGCGATGAGCGATGACGCTATTTCCCGTTTTTTTTTGGCGCTAGAAATTATATTGAATTTTTCCGTATCTACGGGAGGATAGATTATTTTGGAATTTTTTTGATAGTAGTCGCTGATCTTGTTCGCTATGTATTTTGAATTAGCGATAAACTTATGTGTTTTTCTGCTCGCCATTTTATCCCAAGTTTTCAGATACCAAAATGCCGGAGACGATAAGGATTTTAGGGTCTTTCCCCAATTAAAATATTTATAATGTTCCCATGCATAGCGAAGAGGCGTGTGACAATAAGAAATATGAAGGGCTTTTTTTGCGCCAATACCCTTTCCAAATCCAGCACTTGAAGACAATACGATATCGTAATCGTCATTCACGCTCATTAGCGAAGCGGCAATCGGCATAAAAGGGATGAATGGCCGGTGGTGGTCGCAGACGAATTTATTGTTCAAAAAACTGGTTACAATTTTTTTGTCCTTAAATCTCCCCAATGTCTTTTTTTCATCATAAAAAAGAGTGTAAATAGGCGCGTCCGGAAAAATTTCGCAAAAAGTTTCCAAAACTCTTTCCGCTCCGCCATATTGATTTAAATAGTCATGTAATAAAGCTACGCGCATTTTTTGTTTAAATGTTTTAAATATCTTAAAATTGTTTGTTCGGATGTGCTCTTTTCCAAGCCTCGGGAGCCGCTTTTTTGATCAATTCTTTTGTTGGATCCGATCTTTGGATATGTTTATATTGCAATCCGCGCCTTGAACCGGCCTTCACTTTTTCGGAAAAGCTTTGAATTAATCTAGAGCATTCTCCGGATAGCCCATTTAAATATTTAAATGTTTCTATATTTAAATATCCTATATCCAGAGCTAAATACAATTGCGCTCTCACCTCTCCAGCTGAACCTTTGGCGATAAAAAGATAATTTAAGAATTCTTGCTGAGTGCCTCGTTCAAATCCTTCGGCAATATTGCTTATTATTGATACGCTGGCGCGTTGAATTTGGTCTTTAAAGCCGAGATCGTTACAATTTTTTAAAGCTTTGTAAACTTCTTTTGTGAGCTCCCTGCCTTTTTTCCAGCAAATTAATTCTTCAAAGTTCTTTACGGTAGACATAGTTTATTTATTATATAATTAAACTTGATATATTTAAACATTTAAAAATTTTTATATTTTAAATCTTTTATATATTTAAATATTTATATGAAACGTCTTATAGACATACTCGGCTCTATAATTGGATTAATAATTTTATTGCCGTTTTTCCCATTTATCGCTTTGGCGATAACAATAAATTCTAATTGCAATATAAACATATCCAAAGATCGGGTCAGCAAAGGAAGAGTTATTAAGGTCTACAAGTTTCGTTCAATGGTAGTTGGCGCGGCGGAAAAGAAAAAGGAGTTATTGGATATGAACGAGCGCAAAGACGGGCCTTTTTTTAAAATAAAAAATGATCCTCGGATCACAAAAATTGGAAAGTTTTTAAGAAAAACAAGGATAGATGAATTTCCTCAGCTAATTAATGTTCTAAAAGGAGAGCTTTCGTTGGTTGGTCCTCGTCCGCACGAACCCGGAGAGCTTTATTTGTATCCGAGAGAATACAGAGTACTTTTGGCGGCAAAAACCGGCATTACCGGACTTTCTCAGGTAAGCGGTGCGTCCGGTCTCCCCTTTCTTAAGGAATTGGAGCTCGATAGATATTATTTGGATAATCAATCGCTTTGGCTAGACATTAAAATACTCCTTAAAACTCTTTTTATATTTTTTACGGATCCGACTGGGGTATAAGTTTTCCGTCATTGCGAGCGCAGCGAAGCAGCCCAGATTGCCGCGGACTAAGAAGTCCTCGCAATGACAGACGAGGCGCCATTATAAACTTTTTTCCGTCATTGCGAGCGTAGCGAAGCAATCCAGATTGCCGCGGCCTCAGAAGGCCTCGCAATGA
>JAMCXE010000055.1 GCA_023474975.1 Patescibacteria group bacterium | reverse complement strand
TCTGGATCTATCGATAGTTTTTTGCTTGGAGGCACGTACCTGTAGTGCGAGGAATTGTTGCCGGTCACGACATTTATTTCCGTCGATGGGGGAGTGAATATTTTTATGTAGTCATAATTAGTAGCTCAATAACACCGGTATGGGGGGCAAGGGATGCCAATTGGTTTTTCCGGCCGGTGTGTCCATCCATGTTCCAAAAAATTCTTTGCCATCCTCAATTCCTTCCCAAATTTTTAGATCATTGAGAAAAACGGTGCTTTGATCTATAGCCGCAAGATCTGGATCTATCGATAGTTTTTTGCTTGGAGGCACGTACCTGTAGTGCGAGGAATTGTTGCCGGTCACGACATTTATTTCCGTCGATGGGGGAGTGAATATTTTTATGTAGTCATAATTAGTAGCTCTATACCACCAGTCTTTTTCTTTTTGCCCCGTGTGCGTGCGGGTCAGCGTCAGATTGTTTGTGATCGAACCGTCTTCCAATATCTGGCTTTTGAGCGAAACGTTTTGATTTATAAAGGCGTCGCTTTTTCCTCCGGCTACATTTGCATTTGCTATAGCCAAGTAGTCTCCATTCCAGTTTTGAGGAATATTAAAAACTTCTCCGGCAAGGTTAAATTCCAAAAATATTTTTTGGATGTCATCTGTCTTTGAAAAAGCCATGATGTCTTTATTTGAAACAGCCATGGACAGATCTTTGAGTAGGTCGATCTTTCCGTTGTCATCGAGACCCTTTAATTTATCTATAAGGATCGGCGTTAATACAGAAAGTATGCGCTTCGGATTTTGACCTGGTTTCTTATCTTGCCCCGCCTCTATTTCGTGTTGAAGTTCTGGAAGAAAATTATCGCTATTGATAGTAAGACCATAGTTTGGCAGGGTTATTGGGCCGACTATATCAATAAGTGAAGCAAGCACATTCGTATTAATGGAGATGACATTATCAAATTTTATTCCGGAATCGCTGAATAGTTTGGAATTTTCTAGGAAGTAAGAGACTTTTTGGGCTGAATCAGGAAAATTGAAAAACCAATTGGCATCCCTTGCCCCCCATACCGGTGTTATTGAGCTCAATTCTTTTGGCGGAGCCACGTTAACGTTAAGCTGACGGTCGGCATTATATATATCATCAACTTTTATTTCTTTTATACTCCCATTAAGAAGTGTTACGTAGGCAAAACTTCCCAGAAATCCTCCACCTGGGCGTATTTCCGTGGGATTTTGAAATAGAATAAGCACATTCACTTCGTTTGGCGATTTTAATAGAGATAGCAATGCATTTATAACGTCTTCGCTCTTGTAAATATTCAAATTTATAGAAAGATAGTTTTTATCAAAAATATTGTAAAGGGCTGACAGCGTCGGACTTAGATCTTTTATTTTTATGGCCTGATTTTTGAATTCGGGCATTATCTTTTCCAGATCGGTCAGATTTTTTTGCATATTTTCCAATCGGCTTATGAGTTCTTCGCCCCTTTGATTGAAGATAAGCTGGAATGCGTTGTTTTTTAAATAATCAAGATCACTTGCTATCTGGTTGGACCGGTCACTTATTGCAGAGATGCTTTTAAATGCGCCCGGAATTTCCTTTAATGATCCATTAAATTGTCCGATGATGTTAAGTAATCCGGTTACGCCGTAGTTTTCGCTTTTTGAGCTAAGAGCTTGCAGTTCGGTGTTAAGCGCTCCGAGAGAGTCTTTGAGTTGTTCGGTTTTCATCTCTGACGCAGCTGATCTGATGTTTTGGATCTGATAAACTATATAAGCAAAAGAGTTTAAGACATTATTTTTAATGTTGCTTGCGAATATCGATCCGCCGATCATTACTATTGCAATGCTTAATACTAGACCGTATTTTACCAAGGGTTTTATTTTTTTATTACTCTTGGTTTTAGCCAAACTATTTTTTTTATAAAAATTTTCCGGAAAATTAAATTTCTTTTCTTTTTTTTCTTTGATCAATACACTGGCATGTTTTATGTCGTGCAAATGTTTTGATATATTTTTTTTGGGAACGATGGCCATTGATTAATTTTATCACTATTTAAATTATTTGAAATAAATATTTGTTCACGAATAGATAGTTAATTTTATTGAATTGTTTGATATAATAAAAAAAGTCTTTAGATATCAAAAAATGTTTTTGTAAAAATTCGATGACATATAAAGATAAAAAAATAATAAATTTTATATCTTCTATTTCAGCCTTCACCCTCATAGAACTCCTCATAGTCATAGGTATTTTAGCTGTTTTAGCTACAGTCACCCTCTTAGTCCTTAACCCCGCCCAGATGGTAAAGCAGTCCAGGGATAGCAACAGAATGACAGAGATCCAATCTATAAACCAAGCTCTCCTTATGTATCAAGCCTTCGGAGGGGATACTAACAATATGGGCACCCATGGAACTGTCTATATCTCCATCCCAAGCACAAATACAGACTGCGGCTATAGCGAAGGAAATCCCTTAGGTCTGCCGTCTCTTTCCGGAGGCTATCTCTATCACTGCTCAGACTTCACCCACTACAGAAACATAGACGGCACGGGTTGGATCCCCGTAGATCTCACTTCCGTCCAATCCTCAGCCGGAACTCTCTTCTCATCCTATCCCATAGATCCCATCAACACCGTACCTGGCGGCCTCTATTACACCTATATCCCAGGCTCCTGGGCTCTTTCCGCTACCATGGAATCAGACAAATATCTCGCCGCTAATGCCGCTAATGACGGAGGATCATCAGCTACCAGATTTGAACTTGGTAATAATTTGGCTTTGGATGCGAATTTGGGAAGTGGAAATGGAGTTCCTACTTTAGGGGCGCCAACAAATGTAGCTGCTGTTGCGGGCAATCAACAAATAGTTCTCAGCTGGTCAGCCCCATCTAATAATGGCGGATCCTCAATAACTAACTATAAAGTTTATCGCTCAACGACTTCTGGAAGCGAAACCTTGCTTACTTCCGGAGGCTGTTCTTCTCTTGGAAATGTTTTGACTTGCACTGATAGTCTTACAACTGGTACAAATTATTATTACGAAGTTTCGGCTGTTAATTCCGTCGGCGAGGGTTCGCTAAGTTCTGAGGTGGTTAGTTTTATAACTCCTTATGTCTGGGTTTCTAATCATAGTTCTAACAGCGTTACCAAACTAAATAGTTCTAGCGGATCAACTATTGGTACTTATGCGATAGCGAGTACTAATCCTAATGCTGTAGCCGTAGACACCTCCGGAAATGTCTGGATAGGCAATCAGGGCTCTGGCAATGTTACTGAGCTTAATGGTTCTACTGGTGCAACTATTGGTATTTATAGCGTAGGTAGTGCTTTTATAGGAATAGCTGTAGACGCCGCCGGAAATGTCTGGGTTGTTAATCCTAGTTCTAATAGCGTTTCTAAGCTTAATGGTTCTACCGGTGCAACTATCGGCACTTATACGGTAGGCTCTAGTCCTCAGGGTGTGGCTATAGCTGCTAATGGAAGTGTCTGGGTTGTTAATTATAACTCAACTGTTACCCAGCTTAATGGTTCTACCGGTGCAACTATCGGCACTTATGCAGTAGGTACCAATTCTATTGGTATAGCTATAGATGCCTCTGGAAATATCTGGGTTGCTAATTATGGTTCTAATAACGTTTCTAAGCTTAACGGTTCTACCGGTGCAACTATTGGTACTTATGCAGTGGGCACCAATCCTTGGGGTGTAGCCGTAGATGCATCTGGGAATATCTGGGTTGCTAATTATGGTTCTAATAACGTTACTGAGCTTAATGGTTCTACCGGCTCAACTATTGGTACTTATACAGTAGGTGCTAATCCTGCTGGTATAGCTGTAGATGCCTCTGGAAATATCTGGGTCAGTAATATGAATTCAAGTAATATTCAAAAACTCAACGGTTCTACTGGCGCAACCATCGGCACTTATTCAGTAGGGACTAATCCTTTTTCCATGGGAGATATGACCGGATTTGTTTTGCAGCATTTTGTATTAGGTAGAAGATAAATTTAGTAGATTTTAAAATTAAGGAAGAAAATGTATTTAACATTTATTAAATCTAAAGAAATCAATTTTATATTATTTGACCAAAATTATTTTTTGAAGTAGTATATTAACTACAAATAGTGATACAAACATATGCCAATAAACAAAGAAATTTTTAGCAAAATCAAACCAGGCGCGAACGTTAAGGTTTATGAAAAAGTTAAAGAAGGCGACAAAGAGCGTATCGCTCATTTTTCCGGTATGGTGATCGCCAGAAAGCATGGTTCCGAGGTGGGTGCTTCTTTTACGGTAAGGACTACTTTGGCCGGGGTTGGGGTAGAGAGAGTTTTCCCCCTGCATTCTACTAAGATCCAAAAATTGGAAATCATAAATTCTCCCAAAAAGGTTTCCAGGTCCAAGATCTATTACATAAGAGAGCTTTCCAGAAAACAGACCAGGCAGAAAGTTGGTTCAGCCGAATAAACAATTAAGATCCCGGTACGAACCGGGATTTTTATTTTTATATTTCACAAATATATATTTTTGGTTATAATGGTTATTAGTAAATTTGCACGGGTGGCGATCCGCCAGTTGGCGGATGGCAGACTGCGTGTTAAATATGCACGGGTGGCGAAACTGGCAGACGCACTACCTTGAGGTGGTAGCGCCCGTAAGGGCATGCAGGTTCAAATCCTGTCCCGTGCACATATGGATAATCTTTTTATAGCTATTGCCGGAAATATAAGTGCCGGAAAATCTACGCTTACTAAAATTTTAGCAGAAAAATTCCACGCCAAGCCAGTTTATGAGCCCGTCTCAGAAAATCCTTATCTTGACGATTTTTACAAAGATATGAAACGCTGGGCATTTCATTCTCAAATGTTCTTTCTTAGTCAGCGGCTTAAGGATCACTATCTTCTATCGAAAGAGAGCGGGATAATTATCCAAGATAGGACTATTTACGAAGACGCGGAGATATTTGCAAAAAATCTTTACGAACGAGGATTTATCCAAAAGCGAGACTGGGATGTTTATCAAAGTTTTTATTATACGATTTTAGATCTACTGCCCGCTCCGGACCTGATAATTTATCTAAAAACATCTTTGCCGACGGTTAAGAAAAGGATAAAAAAACGTGGCAGGGAATTTGAACAAAAAATAGACGAAAAATATCTTCTGGATCTGAACCGTTTGTATGAAGATTGGGCGAAAAGTTTTAAGAAGTCCGTTATTTTAAACATTCCCGTTGATAATTTAAATTATATTGAAGATCCGCAAAAATTAGATGCAGTTATAGGATCGATATCTCAAAAGCTTGGCGGCAGACAGATGTTATTGTAAAAAAATGTTATAATACCAATATTAGAATTAATTATCCGTCAGTAGACGGAAAAAATAAAAAATATGATGTCTCAAATTCCGGTTGATCTAAAAAATGCAAAAAAAGAAGAAATAAATAAAGAAATTTGCCGCGTCGGCATTATTGCTGAATACGATGCTATTAATTTATACGAACAAATGGCAATGATGACCGACGATAAGGGCATGAAAGAGATGCTTTTGGATATCGCCAAAGAAGAAAAAACTCACGTCGGTGAATTTCAGGCTCTGCTTTTGAAATTAGATAAAGAGCAAATAAGGGAGTTGGAGGCTGGCGCAAAAGAGGTAAAAGAAAAAACAGAGTAAATTTATTTTCTGTATTTGCCGGCGGGCATATATATCCAAGGATTTTTTATGTTGGAATACGTAACCGAGGCGATAATTTTAGACAAGACGGATCTTGGCGAACAAGATTCAAGGGTTTTTTTGTTCACGAAAAATCTCGGTTTGGTTATTGCCAAGATGACTAGTGGAAGAAAAATAATTTCAAAATTAGCGGCTCATACCGAGCCGTTGATTTTTGCAACTGTCAGGATAGTCGATAAAAATAGCCCACAGCTTATTGATGCCTTGATTATAAAAAAAACTGCGCCGAGTAAGATAATTTTTAAAATATTTTCGTTGATAAAGGAAATATCTCCCGAGGGTCAATCCGAGCCCGAACTATGGAATTTATTATTTGATTTGTTGGGCAGGGAAGCGGTTGAAAAAGATTTTAACGAAGCTTTAAGGATCCTTGGCTTTGACCCCAGCAATGCTAAATGCCAGGTCCCTGATAGAGAAAAA
>JAMCXE010000027.1 GCA_023474975.1 Patescibacteria group bacterium | reverse complement strand
AGAACAGCGCTAGAGGATGTGAAAGTTGATGGTAAAATTTTGGTAAAAGCCGGAGAAATGATCGATAAAGAAAAAGCCGAGCTCATCGCCAAATCTAACATTGACTCAGTTAAGATCAGATCACCGATTACCTGTAAGAGTTTATACGGGGTTTGTTCCAAGTGTTATGGTTATGACCTTGGTCATAATAAGCCCGCCGAGATCGGTTTGGCCGTTGGTATTATAGCTGCTCAATCTATTGGCGAGCCGGGTACTCAGCTTACAATGAGAACTTTCCATACAGGCGGTGTTGCCGGAGCAGATATCACTCATGGTTTGCCTAGAGTCGAAGAGGTATTTGAGTGCCGTCCTCCAAAGGGTCGCGCTCATATGGCTTTCGAGGATGGTGTCGTTGATAGCATAGAAGAGGAAGGTTTGATCAAGACAATAAAAATAAAATCCACCGACAAAAAGAAAGCGAGTATGATCGAATATCAGATCCCTCGCACATCATCTTTGTTCGTTAAGGTTAATGATCTGGTTAAAAAGGGAGATCGTCTTTGTGAGGGCAACTTGGATCTTAAGGAGCTTTTTGAGTTGAAGGGCGGAGAAGAAGTTGAGAAGTACGTTATTAATGAAGTTCAAAAGATCTATTTCGGTGAAGGTGCTCCTATAAATAATAAACACATTGAAGTGATGGTAAAGCAAATGTTTTCCCGTGTCTATATAAAAGATCCCGGAGATTCAGATTTCGTTCCCGGAGATATCATCGAAAAATCTAGATTTTTGGAAGTTAACCGCAACCTGAAAAAACTAGGAAAGACCCCTGCTAAGGCCAAGCAGAAATTAATGGGAATTACAAAGGTTGCTCTTTCTACTGAAAGTTTTCTTTCTGCGGCTTCTTTCCAAGAGACAGCCCGTGTGTTGATAAATGCCGCTTGTGAGGGTAAGAGCGATACACTTCGCGGACTTAAGGAGAACGTTATTATCGGTAGGCTCATCCCGGTTGGTCCCTCAATGAAAGCTGGAAAGTCGGATGATGATGAAGGGAAGGATGAGGATGCTTTGTAATTTTTACGATTAAGGCTTGCAAATAGAGGTTTAATTTGTTAAATTATACTAAACCTAATGATAATTTCTGAACTCGTCGCTAAAATGATCGGAGATGAGAAGTTATAATATATTCTTCTATACAAATGTCTAAAAAAAATAAAAACAATTCAGAGGGGAAAAAATCATACGAAATTTCCTTTTTACTTAAAGATCCGGCTTCCGATAAGTCCATTCTTGATTTATTGGCGAAGCACAATGCTTCCGAAATAAAGCAATCTTCAGTTAATCCAATAAAATTGGCTTACCCAATAAAGAAGCATGTATCGGCTTATTTTGGCTATATTAATTTTGTAGCGGATCCGGCTGATATTAAAGAAATGTCGGATTCTCTCAGACTTAATGGTGAGGTTATAAGATTTTTAGTGGTAACTGCTGCAGCTGTTGATAATAAAAAATCGGAAGAGAGAACCGAACAGAGGAAAGCGGTCAGGGCCGAATCTTCAAGTTCCAAGGCATTGACCAACGAGGCTTTAGAGGAAAAACTTGAAGAAATATTAAAGTAATATCGAATAGGATGAATTTAAACAAAGTCTTTATTTTGGGTAGGGTTACGGCTGATCCAGTTCTAAAAAGCACTCCTACGGGAATGCAGGTTGTTAATTTTTCCGTCGCCACGAACAGGGTTTGGAATGACAAAAGCGGAACAAGAAAAGAGGATACCGAATTTCACAGTGTTGTTGTGTGGGGTCGTCAAGCTGAAGTCGCCAGTAGGTTTTTGAAAAAAGGAGGACTGGTTCTGATAGAGGGGAGATTGCAGACCAGAACTTGGGAAGATAAGACTGGGCAAAAGCGTAAAACCACTGAAATCGTCTGCGAGAATATGCAGCTTGGTCCGAAGTCCGCGGGGAGCGGTGTAAAAAATACTCCTTCTTCTGATATGGGGGCTGCTTCCGAAAAAGATAAGGATGTTCCAACTATAGAGATCGGCGAAGAGTCGGAAGATGTCAGGGAAGAAGATTTGCCTTTTTAAATAATTCTTATAAAATTAATTCATCATAAAAAAATGATCCAGTGCTATTTCTGCTCGCAAAATTTAAAAAATATTGATTATAAGGACGTTGAGCTTTTGAAGAAGTTTGTTTCTGGTCAGGGTAAAATAATCGATCCGCGATATTCGAACACCTGCGCTAAGCACCAAAGAGCTCTATCTCAGGCCATAAAAAGAGCTCGCTATATGGCCCTTCTACCATTTGTTAAGAGATAATTTGCGTTAATATTTTTCTGGCAGATAATATGTTTTCTTTAGATCTAAAAATTTTTAATCTTATTCATCAATTGGCCGGTCATAACCGGCTTATTGATTTATTGGGCATATTTTTCGCCGATTATTCAGGATACATTATCGCGCTGATCGCTATATTTTTAATATTTTCATCTAAGACCATTAAGGGTAATATTTATAATCTAGCTTTTGTTTCTTTGGTCTTATTGATTTCTAGGGGAATAATATCCGAGACATTGAGGTTTTTTTTGCCTAGAGTAAGGCCTTTTGTGCGACTAGGTTTTACTCCGTTAATATCTCAATCTGCTACAGAATCTTCAATGCCTTCCGGACACATGGCTTTTTTCTTCGGCCTATCCTTTGCTTTGTATTTTTTGGGTAAAAAAACATGGTCTTATGTATTCATGGCGGTTTCGTTGCTTATGGGCATAGCCAGGATTTTTGTAGGAGTTCATTGGCCGGGAGATATTTTGGCAGGGATCGTCATTGCCTTTGTGAGTGCTTTTATAGTAAACTGGACTTTAGTTACTAAAAAATCTCAAATTCAATAAAGGGGAGGATATATGAAGTTATTGGGCTTCTTTAGGGAGCGTTTTTCTATTTTAAAAAGCGGAATATTGCCCGGTATCATAGTGTTGGTGGTTTTTTATACTATATACGGAATTTTAAGACTGGTCTTCGGAGTGGGCTTAAAAATATTCCATTTTTCTAGCAATTCTATAAATATTGTGTTAATAGTTTTTGTCCTATTGGTTTATATTTATCTTGTTGCGTTACTTCTAAAATCCTTTTACTTGAAATTGCTTAAGGATAAGTATCCGGAAGTAATTTTTCAAACCAATCCTGAAAGTGGAATTTGGTTAAGAGGCTTTGTTACGGGTAAATCATACGAAGAGACGATCAAAAAAAGTCTTTATAAAGTTGTTTACGCCGCGCATTTTAACCCATTTTGCTTTACGGTAGAAATAGAATTGGATAAGGTATATTTTACCGGAAAGAGTGCCATGGAAAATGTGATGTTTAATTTTTCCGGAGGAATGTACGGAGAGATAAAAAATGAACCACCGAAGTAATTCGGTGGTTCTTTATTTTTTAGGATACTCTGCTTATTTGTGGGCGCATAGTGTCTATACGAAAAAGCGCGACATTTGTTGTATAATTTAAAAATAAATAAAAATATGCGTTTAAATAGATTTTTTGGTAATTTCGATCTTAATGGTAAAGTTGCCGGAACTTCGGATAAAGAATTGATAAACCAGCTTAGAAATGTTTTGCGCTTGAAAGTGGGTGAAGAAATAATTTTATGCGATGGAAAATTGAATGAGGCGGAATGTTCCATTGAAAGCTTAGATAAAAATGAGGCGACATTTAAGATCCTAAAAACAGAAAAAAATAAAAAAGAACTTGAATGGGAAATAGTTCTTTATTGTTCTATCCTGAAAAAAGAAAACTTTGAATTGGCGGTTCAAAAGGCTGTTGAGCTTGGCGTTAAAAGGATCATACCGGTGATTGCTTCGAGAACTGTAAAATTGGGTCTAAAAAGAGATAGGCTTGATAAGATAATCAAAGAGGCTGCTGAGCAATCCGGAAGGGGAATTTTGCCAATTTTGAGCGATTATGTGGGTTTTAATGATGCGGTGTCTGATGCGTTGCTCAACGATTTAAATATTTTTTTTGATCTGGGTGGAGTTTCTCTGGGTCAAATAAAAGATGATATTTCTAAATGTAAAAATATCGGGATTTTTATTGGTCCTGAGGGCGGATGGGATGAGTCGGAGATCGGTTTGGCTATAAAAAATAGGTTCAAAATAGCGAGCCTGTCCCCATTTACCTTAAGAGCTGAAACCGCAGTGATCGCCGGACTAGCAGCTGTTATTCGATCCCACGCCCTCTAGGTGTGTTTAATATTTAAAAAAACACCCACTTTAAATGTGGGTTTTTTATTGCTATCACGCGGAAATTTTATTTGCTGTTCTCAGGGGGTGAGTAGTCGACTATTTCAATAGTGGCTTGTTTAATGCCAAATTTTAAAGCGACCGATTTTGTGGCGCACCAAATATCGATACGGTTTTGGTAGCGTTGGTTCATTCTATCGTCAACTGTAAATATTTTATCTCCAAAAAGTTCCGGAATTTTTATTTTTGTTCCAAACGGCAAAAAGTTAGCCGCTATCATTCCGTCATACACTCTTTTTCCGGAGGCCGCAATAAACGGCGTATCGTCTGTTTGGCTTTTGGTTGATGAATATGCAGTTATCTCGACCTCGATTTGATTTGTTGTCAGCCCGGTCATTGGATTGGTCGAGATGGCCAATGCCGCATGATCTATTAGTAGGGAATAAGTGAGTATGCCGATCGTAACCAGAAGAAGAGACTTTGCGGCTATTTTATTGAAAGTCATGTGTGTTTATTTGATGTCCTATTTATTATTAAGAATAAAAACACCCCTTTCGGGGCTGATTTTATAATTTATTATGTAATATTAGCACAGCGACTATATTCTGTCAACATTTTTTGCTTGTTTTGTCAATTTTTTTGGGGGCATTTTATCGAAATATCGGTTTTTTTTGCGTTCTTTATTGCCAGTCCCTTGTATTTATTATCAAGTCAGACAAGTCTGATCGAGAATTATTTAGTTTTTTACGAATAAAAAAATGTGCAACTGCGTCGATCATTTGATCTTTCCTACGTGGTGCCGAGGGAGGGAATCGAACCCTCATGGATTGCTCCGCACGATTTTGAGTCGTGTGCGTCTGCCAATTCCGCCACCTCGGCAATTTAAATTATCTTTTCGAGAATTATTGTATTATAATAGATAATATTATGCAATTCAATCAAGCAAATACTCCCGATCCCATTTTTCATTTAGAGACGGACAAAATAAAACCCAATCCTTACCAACCAAGGAAAAATTTTGATCCGGAGGCTTTGAGTGAGCTAGCCAACTCCATTAGAGAATACGGGATCCTTCATCCTTTGGTAGTTACAAAGATAGAAACCCCCTCTCCTACTGGAACGAGTGTTGAATATCAGCTTATTTCCGGAGAAAGGAGACTTATGGCTTCTAAGCTCGTTGGTTTGGAAAGAGTGCCGGCAATAATTCGTTCCGCCCCCACCGAAAGGGAGCGTTTGGAGTTAGCTATAATAGAAAATATTCAGAGGGAGAATTTGAATCCATTAGAGACGGCCAGGGCTTACGTAAAACTTCAAGAGCAATTTGGTTTAACCCAGAGAGAGATCGCTGTGAGAGTAGGAAAAAGCAGGGAATCGGTTGCAAATACCATGCGGTTATTGAATTTGCCGGGTTTTGCGCAAGAAGCTTTATCGAATAGCAAAATAAACGAAAGCCAGGCCAGACTTCTTTTAATGGTTTCCGATATAAAAGAACAGCAATTAATCTTTGATGACTTGGTTTTAAATAATTTGAGCGTACGCGAATTAAGATCACGTATAAGGAGTAAAAGGAATCCTCGAGTAAAAGATGACGTTTCTGTAGCTGACCCATCGCAGACCTCGGAAAAATTAAGGGTTGATCCGGAGATATCTTCCCTGGAAGAACAGCTGATGGAGATTTTGGGAACTAAAGTAAAGGTTCAATCTGAGGGTGATGGCGGCAGGCTCACTATCAATTTCTATTCAAAAGAAGAATTACACGGAATTATTGATAAGTTGGCGCAGAAGAGATCGAACATTGCTATAAATCAAGAGGGCGCGCGTGCTTTATCTTCGCGAGAAGAATCAAAAAATATTGGTTCCGAATCATCGAATTTGCCGCTTTCCGCTATTTTCTCCAGAAATCACGTAAACATTATTTCCATAAACACCATTTCT
>JAMCXE010000006.1:4766-6318 GCA_023474975.1 Patescibacteria group bacterium | reverse complement strand
CGAAAACCTTAGAAGATATTTTTTCATGTGCGTCAAAATATGTAATTTTATATACAAGTATCGACGCTTACAAATCGGAACCATATAAACCGGGCAGCGCAAAACCATTAAATGATCCTCCATTATTCTTAAAATTTTTAATACATTTGTTGATTAAGGGGTTATAATTATGCTTTCTATCAATATCTTTTTTATTTTCTATAGCACACTCTCGAAAATATAATAATTTAAAGTAAATATATTTAACTCTCCGGATTAATTTAAATAATATTTCCATTTTCTATTACCTTTTTTGCCATCAAAATAAAATGAGCGCTTGATAAACCTCTATGTTTTTGTTCAATTATCTTCTCTATTTCAAAATCCTTAAATCGAGAAAGGTATCTTAATGTGTCCCTATGGTAAACATGCGTGCCCGGTTTATATGGTTCCGATTTGTAAGCGTCGATACTTGTATATAAAATTACATATTTTGACGCACATGAAAAAATATCTTCTAAGGTTTTCGTAAAATCAGCTTCCGGTATAATATGATACAACACATCTAAACATACAACTAAATCGGCATTGATAATACCGTTATTAACAAAGTATTTTGGGTCGTAAAGAATGAAGTTTTTCTTCATATCATTTTTAAATAAATCTCCACAACTCTGTATTGCATTTTTTGCCACATCAAATCCTAAATATAAAATATTGTTATAATTCATATATTTTAATTGATTACCATCTCCGCAACCAAATTCTATAATAGACTTAATTTCTCTGTCTTTTACAAAACTATTTATTACATCTGATTTAAATTCAGCCAAAACGCCGTAGGACCCTGCGCCTGAATTTCCTCCTGCCAAATATCGATTTTGCCAATAATCTTTATAATTAAATTTATTAACTTTCAAATACGTTTTAACTTTTTGGGAAATTTTAAATAGAATAATTTTTATGTAATCCATTATTTCTGCTCTCTTCTAAATAGCGGATTTAGCTGCTCTGCCATTAAAAATACCGCTAAAGGCAGAAAATGTATTACCAATCGAAACAAAAGCGTGTACATTTTTTCATTTATGTCTGACGGTTCAACTATACAAATCACCATGTACATTAAAAAACTAAAGAAAGGCAACAACGTTAAATACAACACAGGCAGCTTTAATGTATATCTGAAATTTAATAAAGTACTTAGCCCAAGAAAAACCCAAAGTAAATTCCATTTCGAAAATGTAAGGAATTCTTTTACAAATGCCGCAAAAATATATTTAAGGATATTAATATTATTTAAGACATTGCTAATATTCAGTAAATGTGGGTAATCTATGTCCATAGAAAGGTTCCATCTGAAAACAAGCCATGGTGAAGATAGTACGCAAACAATGCTTAAATAAAGAATAATCTGTTTAAATTTTGTTTTATCAAAGTTAAAAGCAGTTAAAATACCAAGAATCAACAAATTAATCAGAACAAAAGCCGACCCTTCGTTCTTTGTGAAAATCAGAAACGAAGAAAATAAAGCAGACATAATTATGTATTCCGGTTTTTGTTCTTTTTTATTTGT
>JAMCXE010000006.1:2042-4715 GCA_023474975.1 Patescibacteria group bacterium | reverse complement strand
GAGACAATGTAGAGTCGTAAACAAGCATGGGAGAGGTTGATAATAGGGCGGCAAAAAAGAGGGAATATGTCCTGCCGGAAGAAATCCTAACAAAAGAATACATTGCTAAAAGCAAACATACAAAAAATAACGGCGATAGCAATTTAGAAAATTGATCATTTGCTTGATTCAAAAATATATAAACAAATGTTTCGGTAAGCGGCCATAGAAGAGGGTAGTCAAGGTGTGAAAAACTTTTTGTAAGATCTTGAAAGTAATTTGAATATCTGATTGGTTCATAATAAAGAATCTTGGCTTTGTACCCGTAAATTGCAGTTGCATCGGTACAATTATGTATCGGTAATGTAACATTTTCAATGACGCATAGAATCACATTTATAGATATAATGATTATTAAGAGTATCCCTAACGGGTTTAATTTCTGCGTTCCTATAAAAGTGTGACTAATACTATTTGGCCAATTCGGTTTTTTCCTCCTTAGACGGTTAATAAAAACCAAACAGAATATTGATGGAATCAAAAAGACCAAAATATTTGGGAGGGTAAAACGAACTCCGAATAAAGAGACAACAAACATCCCCAAACTAAGTATCCCGCAGCCCGCAGCAAAAGAAACAGCAATATACCCGATTTTAGGAAGTGTTTTATTCCCAATAATAATTATAGTTGTCAGATAACCAACAAAAATAATTATGCTAATGCTTAAGAAAGTTATGAAGTAGTTACTCATTTTATTTTAATCAGTCTAAATTCGTCCTTAGAGTCATCAAATGGGCCAGGGAAACGGTGTTCTTCAAACTTAATTATATAAGAAACATTGTTGGATTTTAGCCATTTAGCCGTCGGGATGAATTTAATTTTATTCAACCAGTAGTAAATACCAATCTGTTGGTCCGGCGAATTTATAAGAATCCTGCGCGGGTATAAGTGATAACTGAAATAATAATAGTGAAAACCGAGATAACCCTCGGTGCTTTTAACAAATATTGTTGAATCTTCCGGGACTTTTTGTTTGCAGTATTTAACAAACTTGTAAAAATTTGGATACATTTTCTCTCTTTTTTCATCTTCGGATAGCCCCCAATACCGCTGAACTTCTTTTCCGACTCTTTTAATTTCAAAAATCATATTTTGGCAGGTAATTAGAAGCCACCCGCTAAAACAAACAATAAAAAAATATTTTAAAATAATATCTCTTGTTTTTTTCATTTCATTTTTTCTTTCCTACGTACTCGAAATTAAAACCCCATTTTTCTGCAAGTATTTTGCGCGATAAGTCCATATCGGTATTGGCGCCCTTCAAATAGCGGGATTCCCCTCCATAATGAAAAACACAGGCGTCCTTACATACAACAATGCGCCAGCCATTTGATATAATCTTGAAACACAAATCTGCGTCTTCACAACTATTGCGGTATCTTTCGTCAAAATACCCAACTGATTCTAATGCTTTGCGGCGTGCTAAAAAACAAAAACCGCTGATTACCTGGACAAAGTTATCCTTATCTATTTTGCCTTCATAGATTATTGGTAATTTATAATCCTTGTTTATTTTACCTTCACAAAATACCGGCGATTCGCTATTTTTCAATTTAAAATAGGAATAATTTTTTTTAATGCGAAATATACCTTCTCTAACTTCCATTATAGGAGCTGCTATTGCTGTATCAGTGTAAGCTTCAAGTGCTGTTTTCATCACATCAAGCCAGCTGTTATATGGAATAGTATCGTCACTTATAGTTCCCAAAAATTCAATATGCGGAAATTTTTTTGTAAGGTATTTCCATCCGGCATTTACTTTTTCGGCAAATACAAAATTTCCGCTCAATTGAATAATTTCGACATTCTGGTGCCAATTGTGCTGAGTCATGAAACTGACTATTTCGGGCTTATTATCATGGACTATGCATATACAAAAATTATTCATTGATACTGTCTCAAAAATTTTTTTTACCAGGCCGCGGATAAATTTAGTGCCGTAAATCGGGATTACTATTCCGATATTATAATCGTACATTGACAATAATACTCCTATATCAATTCGTGTTTAATCAATCCAATCAGACGATGGCGCATCGGATGCAGCCATGCTGGCATAATAATAATCATTAAAAAACCGATTATAATAAAAATTTCCAGAGTCGACGAACTTCCGGAATTTTTAAACCAGTAATATAATAACGCTGCCAGACAAAGCCCAAATAGATTTGCTAAAACAATACCCTTGCTTTCTGCGGGAAGTAACTCCCCCAAGGAAATTTTGTGTCTAATATGATAAGCAATTCCAACAGTAAGGTTACCTGCGGCGGTAGCAAATGCCCATGATGCCACAATTCCAATGCCGCCCCATAATAAACCTAATAAAAATCCAAGTCCGGCATTTATTACCGCCATAATAATATGTCCTATAGTATTCCATTTGAGCTCGCCAATGCCCATATTGGAAAAATATGCAGGTACATTTAACGTGTTAACAAGGAAACCAATTGCCAGTATCGTTGAATAAAGAACAAAAATATGCTCGTAGTGTCCAATCCATATTCTGGATACAAGCGGACTAAGAATAATTATGCCAGCATGGCTGCATCCGATGCGCCATCGTCTGATTGGATTGATTAAACACGAATTGATATAGGAGTATTATTGTCAATGTACGATTATAATATCGGAATA
>JAMCXE010000006.1:0-2032 GCA_023474975.1 Patescibacteria group bacterium | reverse complement strand
TTGCGGACTAAGAATAATTATGAGTGAGAAAATTGGAATCGAAATATAAAAAAGCAACCGGTACGAATTTTTATAAATAATCTGAACAGATTCGTTACTTCTTTCCTGTAAATCTGCGATAGCTGGGACTATTACCTGATTTGCTGAAATGATAAAGGAGCGGAATTGAATAACCAACCGGCTTGCCATTTCATAATAACCTACCGTTGCCAATCCGCCGAACCTTGATAAAAAAACTTTTGTAACCGGGTCGCACAACATACCTGAAATAGATGCTACTTGGAAATTAATTCCGTATCCCAACATTTCAAAAAACAGATTTTTGTTCCATTCATAGGGTATAATAGGCAATAATTTTATATATCGTTTTATCAAAGACCAACTAATTATTAAAATTCCAACGGACTGGATAACCTGGGCATATGCAAGTCCCATCAGCCCGTATGCCGGGACAAGTAAAAAACAAACAAATAGATTCAATATTGTGGCCGATATTAATATTCTTGACCTTATATCTATACGCTGATAACCGTCAAGACTTGAATAGAAAACACTGGCTATTGAAATAATCCAAAAAGAGAAGAATGCGTAAGGCAAAATAGCTGATGCCAGGAAAAGCTGACTTTTAGGAACAATAAATACGAGAAACCACCTTGAAAAAATATATGTAATTACTAAAAGTATGCCGATCACCAGCCCTATCAGAATTGCCGCTGTTTGAATCACGCCAGACACCATTCTATCTTCCCCCCGGGCGACGTATTTAGCGACAAATTTTACCACACTGTTCGAGAAGCCCAAATCTCCTAAACGAGACACCGATGTAATCGCCAGTATAAGTGACCAAATCCCAAACTGCTCGACCCCTATGGAACGAATTATAAACCTATATAATACAAATAGGACTATACTGTTCGCCAATATCTGTAGGACAGACATAATTGCATTTATAAGCATTTGCTTTTTCATAATAAAATATTACTTTGACTTTTCTTTTTTATACCATTCAATTGTCTTTTTAAGGCCTTCTTCAAATTTTATTTTTGCCCTAAAACCAAATTCTTTCTCCGCTTTCGAAGTATCCAGGCTTCTGCGGGGTTGCCCGTCCGGCCTTGATGCGTCCCAGACAATCTTTCCCTTAAAACCCGAAAGTCTTGCTATCTGCGTTATAAGGTCTTTAATGGATATTTCAAAACCAGTGCCTAAATTAATAGGTTCCGGTTTGTTATATCTTTCGGTTGCAAGGAATATGCCTTCGGCGGCATCTTCAACATAAATAAATTCACGCGTGGCTTTACCAGTCCCCCAAACAACTATCTTTTCTTCATTATTTTGTACAGCATCAAAACATTTCTTTATTAATGCCGGTATTACATGCGACGATTTTGGATCAAAATTATCACCCGGTCCGTAGAGGTTCACCGGCATCAGAAAGATTGAATTAAACCCATATTGTTGTCTGTACGCTTGTGATTGGACCAAAAGCATTTTTTTGGCAAGACCATATGGTGCGTTGGTTTCTTCGGGATAACCATCCCAGACATTCTCCTCCTTAAAAGGCACCGGAGTAAACTTAGGGTAACAACAAATAGTACCTAGAGCGACGAACTTTTCTACACCATTGAGCCGCGCCTGTTCCATCAGTTGAACACCCATCATTAAGTTATCATAAAAAAACTTTCCCGGATTTTGCCTGTTTGCTCCTATACCACCAACAACAGCAGCCAGGTGAATAATGATTTCCGGACGGGCATCTCTGTAAAGCTTTTTTACACTTTCAGGGTTAACAAGATTGTATTCCTCGATTAACGGGACGAAAATTTCTTTAATACCTTTATCTTTCATCTTTTTAACAAGATGTGAACCTAAGAATCCCGCGCCGCCTGTGACAACTATCCTTTTATCTTTTAAGTTTAGATTTTCTGCCATTTTTTCATTGTTCCTGTTTTATAAATTTTCCGCCAATACCATAACAACATTGATTCCATCTTTTCTCTCAACCGTATTTTCTCCTGTTAAGGCAAAACAGTTA
>JAMCXE010000030.1 GCA_023474975.1 Patescibacteria group bacterium | reverse complement strand
AGAAGTTGATCCAGCAACCACAGAAATTCTGGCTGGAGCGATCTTCAGGTATTCCGCTAGAGCCCTTATCGTTGCCGCATTAGCCTTTCCTTTTTCCGGCGGCTCGCTAACGCTTATTTTAAAATTAGTTTCACTTATTTTTACAACACTCGGTTTATGAGCATTGGGTTTTACTTTTATAAAAAATTTCATAAAAAACAATTTAAAAATCTTTAAGGGGCGGCACAATACGAATTGCGCCACCTTTTAAAAATTTCTAAGTACTTATTTCAAAATTACTTTCTGACGAATTTTCTCATCACTATAGCAAGATAAACCGCAGAAACACCAACCAAGAGATAAACCAATTGGGCTAATATTGGCCACGCACCTAAAAGCAATTGAACTAGGTCGTAACTCGGGCTGAAAGCCACCAAGCCCCAGTTCAATCCACCAATGATCACTAAAACCAATGCAATAATATCCAGAACTTTTAATTTATTGACCATAATTTAAATTAAGTTAATAATAATTGACCTTTTATTTATTTTACCACAAATCGCCCCATCTGAAACTGGAACAAAAAAATACTTACAATTCAATACTTTTCAGAAAATCCGGCAGATCTTCGATAAAAATAGAATCCTCTTTTTTAAAATCACCCACCCTCGTCCTTTCCAAAAAAGAAAGATAACCGCCAGTACCCAATTTCTTACCGATATCTCTGGCTAAAGACCTTATATACGTTCCTGGTCCGGTTAAAACTTTTATTTTTAATATCGGCCATGCATAATCCAAAATTTCTATGTTTTTTACTTCAACTTCGCGCGGCTGCATTTCCACCGGCTGTCCCTTGCGGGCATATTTGTAGGCCTCTTTTCCCGAAACTTTGATGGCACTATAGATCGGCGGAGTTTGTTTAATTTTTCCGATAAATTCCGGCAATATTTTTTTAATATCGCCGATTTCCGGTTTTTTAACAAATTTTATCTCTGTCTTCTCGCCCTCAGCATCATCGGTAGAGCTTTCGGATCCCAAAGTTATTTCCGCAATGTATTCTTTTTCTTTTTTTACCACATCGTTTATGGTCTTGGTAGCTTCTCTGCCAACCGCGATAACCAAAACTCCTTGCGCTAAAGGATCCAATGTTCCGGCGTGCCCGATCTTTGCTCCGCGGACACCAATCAGTCGCTTCACCCGTTGTACCGCATCATTAGAAGTAATTCCCTTTGGTTTATAAAAAGCGAAAATATTAGACATAGTACTAATCTACAAATTTTATCCTAATGCTACAAATAGTATTCGAGCAATGCTTTGCAAATGCGCACATACAAAATAATTATTTGTTATATTCGTATACCATTTGTTGATTTGGATTATATTATCAGCATTCCGTCACCAAAAGAAAAGAACCTGAATTTTTTCTTAATAGCCTTTTGATAGATATTTAAAATATTTTTTCTGCCAGCAAAAGCCGAAACCAGCATCAATAAGCTCGATTTAGGAACGTGAAAATTAGTGATCAAATCATCGACGAATCTAAATTTATATCCTTCTTTTATGAATATATCGGTATTACCACCCAATTTATTTATTTTTCCTGATTTATCCGAAGCCGATTCCAACGTACGCACAACCGTAGTTCCCACCGCAACGATGGGCCGATTTTCTTTCTTAGCCTTGTTCAAAATATCCGCCGATTTTCTGCTTATTTCAAAATACTCAGTATGGAGTTTTGATTTTTTAAACAAATCCTCGGATAATGGCGAAAAAGTTCCCAGATTCACATGCAGTGTAGTAAAAACAATTTTTATTTCTGATTTATTGAGCTCGGCCAAAAGTTTTTTGGTGAAATGAAGCGATGCCGTCGGAGCAGCCACCGATCCTTTGCGATCGGCAAAAACCGTCTGATATTCTTTGCGCAGCTGTTTTTCGGAAAGAGGAATGTTTTTAATATACGGCGGAATGGGAGTTATTCCATATTTTTCCAAAACTTCAAAAATTTTATTTACGGAAAAAGAAGGCTTCAAAAAATAATGTCCGCCGACTTTATTTTTAACCACAAAAAATATCTTCGGATTAATTTTTATTTTTGAGCCGATATCCAAATTCCTGTCCGACAAAAATTCCAACAAACTTCCCTTTCTGTCTATATACAAAATCCTCGCCAATCCTCCGCCGGCTTGTCCTGAGCCTTGCCGAAGGATCGGTTTTTTCACCACCAAACGCGCCGGCAAAACACGGGTATCGTTCAAAACCAAAATAGAATTCTTTGGCAAATACTTACCCAAATTCTTAAAAGTATCAAAAAATATCTCTTTTGTTTTTCTTTTGTACACCAAAAGCTTTGCGCTGTCCCGCGGACTGGCTGGCTTGTTAGCGATCAATTCCGGCGGCAACGAATAATCGTAAAGTTTTAAAAACCTATCAAGATCCATTTTACTTTTTATAACCAGATGAGCCAAAACCACCCTCTCCGCGATCGCTGCCGGAAAGCTCATCAACCTCCTCGAATTCTCCGATCTCTATTTTATTGAAAACCCCTTGAGCGATTTTATCGCCCGGGTTTATTTCAAAATCTTCTTGCCCATGATTGATGATTATTATTCCCAGCTCTCCTCTATATCCCGCGTCCAGTGTGCCCGGAGTGTTTACTATAGAAATACCCTTCTTAAGCGCCAAACCGCTTCTCGGCCTTATCTGAAGCTCGTAACCAATTGGAAATTCAAAGGAAAGACCAGTTCCAACCAGACATCTTTCTCCCGGCTTCAAATAATGTTTTGTAATCGCGAAAAAATCCACTCCCGCATCGCCTTCGTGAGCATATTTAGGAACCACCGCATCTTTATGTATTTTTTTTATTTTAACTTTCATCCCGTTAGAGACAGGTCGCGGTCTTTATAAAACCTTAAACTTGTCTTTGTTTTGTTAGTTTATTTAATTATATAATTTATTGCCTTGCCCGTTTAGCGACCGCGGTCTCTAACGGGATGAATTTCCATCTTACACTTGATCAGGATTCATCGAGGATTATTCTTTTTTGGAATTTTCCCCGTTTTTCAGCTTTTTGTTTTTTTAATTTTTCTATTTCCAGTTTGTCAAAATTTTTATATTTATAGATCGCTTCCATCACTTCAAGGATATCTGCCAGCTCATCCATACTTTCAGCTTCAAAGAATTCTTTCACCTCTTCCTGTAATTTCTCTTTAAGCTTCAGCCAATATTCCTTATTATCCGCAACGTGACTAACCACCGCTTCGCCCTTGCTTCTGATATATTCGGGAATTTTATCTCTGACCAATTTATTATATTTCATAAGATACTGTTAGCCTATACTGCTGCCCGAATTAATTTCTTTATCCGGCATAAGCAAAGCAATTCCATTATCATCGCTGGCGGCCAAGATCATACCATTACTTTCTAAGATCACTTGCTCGGGCTCGCCATCTGCGGTTTTAAATTTAATAGTGAATTTTCTCGGTTCCAAATTGGCCACAATAGCAATTTGCTTACCGATTAAACTTTCTGCTTTATAAAATTTTCCGATTCCAGCAATAACCTGCCTTTTCACCAAAACTCCGGCCTCGTTTTTATCTCCGGCGTCCAAAATAAGTTTCAAAAGTTTTTCCGAGCCCTCCACGCGGCTCGCCTCTAAAACTTTGGCGATCTTTAATTCTACCTTAGAAAAATCATCATAGTTGATCATGATAAAAAATTAATTTAATTTTATTGATTCCATAAACATAAACAGCGGAATTTCTTTGCGCGCTTTATCTTCGGCTTTCGACCTTGGACCAGGCTGGCTTTTCCTGTTAGAGTTCCATTCCTCCAGCCGACTCACGGCAAAACCATTCTTGCTCAGCAATTTAAAATAATACTGGAGCGGTCTATGAAAAGAAATGGTTATTTCTGCCTTATTAGCCGGGACTCGTCCTGCTTGCCCGTCCGAAGCCCCACGAAAGAGGGAGCTTGCTTGCAGTGAGCCCCGTCGAACTGCCGAAGGATGCATCTGAATTTTTACTTTTGATTCGGAAAGATATTCATCTATGCGACGATACTGGATTCCTCCAGCTCGTCCTGAGCCTGCCGAAGGATCCCAGCCCCAATCGCTCTGTTTCGGAATTCTGAAAGCAGGATGGTTCATTACCAAAAACAATTTTCCACCGGACTTCAAAACTCTCTGGCACTCTTTAAACACACCGGCGACATCCTCTATATTTTGAATAGCCAATACAATGACGATCTTATCGATGCTTTTTTCTTTTATGAAGCCTAGATCGTCCGCCGAAGAAGTTATAAACTCCGCCCTTGCATCAGGCAGTTTTTTTTTGTTAATTCTCGAGCTAAATGAATAAGCTCGCGCGAAACATCCACGCCCATCACTTTTGCACCCGACTTTAAAAACTCGCGACTAAAAAAACCTTGGCCACAAGCCAGATCCAAGATCGTTTCGCCCTTTTTAATTTCCATTAAACGGAGCAAGTTAGGCAGTATCAGATCTTTTTGATATGTCCCCTCCTGCTTTTCCAGCAGATCAGAATACCACTCGGCCACCTTTCCCCAAGAAGTTTTTTTATTGTCGTCTTTCATAAAAGGAATTTATTGGTCGGACCGCTGGGATCCGCCATCCGCCAATCGGCGGAGGCGGAGAACCCAGGCCGCACGCACCTTCACCCCCGCACCAAATAATTATCCGTCGGACTGCTGGGAATTGAACCCAGGCCGCACGCACCCGAAGCGTGTATACTACCGTTATACGACAGTCCGATAAACTACATTCAAACTTTATACTATAATTTATACTATAACCATAGTAATGGAAAACGATCATAAAATCAAAAAAATAATAATCAAAAGAAAAGACGACTTTCTCACCGCCCTTGAAAAAAACTGGCGAGATTTTTTATTAAAACCGCTTACTAATTTATTTTTTAAAGCAAACATTTCCGCCAACCAAATTACTTATTTTGGTTTTATCTTAATTCTTCTGGCGATTTTTATGTATTTGGCCGATTACCGATTGAGTTGGCAACTATTCATTTTGACATTAGCCGCTATCTCTGATGCGATAGACGGACCCACCGCCAGAAACAATGACGATATCACAATAAAAGGCACTTGGCTTGATCATATAAGGGATGGTTTCCTGGTAGCTTGGGCTTCTTTTTTGATCTATAAATTCAACCTCTTGAGCGAAGAAATACTTTTGATCATTTGGTCGCTGCAGATCATCCTCGTGTGGGTGAATCTCAAAGATTTTTTTATCCGTTATCTCCACGCATTGGACAACGAAAGCAATAAAATTCTAGAAGATTTTTCTTTGGATAATTTTCAAGCTTCTGTCATAGGCAGATTGCAATTTTTCTTTTGGACCGTAAGTTATGGCTCACTGCTTCTTTCCACACTAGTAAACATTCCGATCTTAATAACCATCGGCCAAGCTCTAATAGTTATCGAAATAATACTCTCCAGCTTAAATATTTTGGAGAGCTATCAAAAAATATCGACGTAACTCTAAAACCGCGAACGCATACGAACCCATAAATTCGTATTTTACTCACTCAAACGTAATATTTTTTCTTCATCTCCTCCTCGACTCTCACCTGCGCTTCCCCGGCCGATTTTTTAGCGAACTTCGCCATTTCAGCCAACTGCTCGTCTTTTAAAAGACCAAGCGCTTTAATCCTGCTGATCAAATATTCTTTTTCATTTAATGTCGGATCATCAAGAACCTCCTCAAGAAGAATAGCTAATATCCATCCTATTCTTGGACTGGGCGGTATATTTAGCTCGCGCATTATATCAGCTCCGTCAACTTTGATCATCTTTGCACTTATCGGATCCCTGCTCACTTTTTCGATCCTGAATTTTAAGTGGCGCAGCCGATATGGTTGAGCTTTTGGCACACCCGAACCTATTCTATCGGCTTCCCGCAGGAAAAAAAGATCTTCAATGTTCTCGGGGCCAACTCGTCTAAGCAATCTTCGCGCGCCGGCATCGGTAACGGTTTCGGGATCATAAACGAACATATGTTCGCGAATAAGCAAAATAACTTTTTCGGTCAACTCTTTCGAAAAACGAAGCCTATCCAAAACCCTCGCCGCAATTCTTGCGCCAATGACCTGATGCCCATAAAATGTAGCATCCGGACCCTCCCCTCTTTTGCTTTGCGGCTTTCCAACATCATGAAGAAGAGCGGCGAGTCTTATTTCTAAAGAAAAATTTTTCTTTGCAGCATAATCCAAAGATCTTACATTATGCTCAAAAACAGTAAAAATATGATGCTGGTTCTGTGATACTCCGACACCATCTACTAATTCGGGAATAATATACTTCAAAATTCCAAGTTCTTGCATTTTTTCTATTCCCTCTGCGGCATCTTGGGTCATTATCATTTTTGAAAATTCATCACGGATCCTCTCGCGAGATATGAATTCCAAAAGTCCGGCATGCTTCTTGATCGAAGTTTCCGTTTCTTTTTCTATTTTAAAATTCAGGATCGAAAAAGTGAGCAGGGATCCGATAAGTGCAAAGATGATCAAAGTTGACG
>JAMCXE010000011.1 GCA_023474975.1 Patescibacteria group bacterium | reverse complement strand
TAATTCATTGTGCACAGAAGAGATGCGCTTAGAGCTTCAAAAATAATGCAAGAGAAGGTTCTAAATAACCCAAAAATAGAAGTTAAGCTTGATAGAGAGATCATAGATTTTTTGGGCGAAGACAGAGTGAGTGGCATAAAAATGAAAGATAATAAAACAGGCAAAGAAGAAGTGCTGGATGTTCGGGGAATATTTTTGGCTATAGGGCATACTCCGAGCACCAAATTCCTTTCTGGTTCCGGTGTTATTATGGATAAAAAAGGATATATTTACACTGCCGACAGAGCTGGATTTGAGAGCGCCAATGAATTAAAAGAAAAGTTTGAGCCTAAATTCAGATTTCAGACCAATATCAAAGGGCTTTTCGCCGCTGGAGATTGTATGGATAGTATGTATCGGCAGATAGGAACCGCCGTAGGTATGGGCATAGCCGCAGAGATAGAGATAGAAAAATATTTAGAAGAAAATAAGGATAAGGGATTTGTGGAAAAGATCGGCGAAATCGCCAAAAAGGCCGTACAGTGCTGTATTGATTGATAAAAGATAAAGAATTAAAATTTAAAAACATAAAATTAAAAATTAAAAATTAAAAAATAAAAAATATGTCAAAAGTTATAAATTTATCGGGTGAAAATGATTTTGCAAAAGAAGTTCGAGCAAGTGATCTGCCGGTTTTGGTTGATTTTTGGGCTCCGTGGTGCGCTCCTTGTCGCATGATGGCCCCCACTTTAGATAAGTTATCCGAGCTTATGGCCGGTAAATTAAAAGTTGCCAAGGTAGATATTGAAAATTCTCCGAATCAGAATTTGGCCGAAGAATATGGGATCCAAAGCATTCCCAATATGAAGCTTTTTAAGAATGGAAAGGTAATCGGCGAATTCATTGGCTTGCGCGATTTAGAGACTATACAGGGAGAGATCGAGGGTCTAATTTAATTTCACAAAATTATTTTGTTAGAAAATAAAATATTACGCTCATTATTATGAGTGGGCTGATGGGCATAACAACTTTTTGAAACGGAAAATAAGCGCGGCCGTTGTTTTTTGATTTCAGTGCATAATACCATTCTACGCCCAGCCAAAAACCGAGGCTTCCGACAATGATACCGATAATAAGGGGATCTAGCCATGTTGAATATATAGCGTTTGCGGGATTGGCGAGCATGCCTGTGAAATAAAGCGGAGCAACAACAAAAAGGTAATACCCTATTGTTGTTACCCAGGATCTAAATTTAAAGTGTATATTTTTTCTATCGAACCAGTCTTCCGTCCACGTGATCATAGATACGGTCAAGCCGCCTATCCATAATCCAGTAATGGAATCGTTTATTCCAAGCCAACGTGATAGGCCCAGGCCGGCGCCAACGGCGATAGTGCAGATTGGACAGATAGCCAGCGTCTGTTTGGCAAGTAGCATGCTGAGTCCGAATAGTGTGATGGTAGTTAAAAATGTTTTTTTCATCTATTTTAAGATATATAAAACGTATTTCCGGTATTATTGCTGGCCGATCTTTTGCTTAAAGAAGTCGATGACGGGCTGATCGCCGATAATGCAATTTTTTCCGTCCCAAAGAAATGGCACGCCTATAGAATTTGTTGCTATTCCGCAAGAGTTGGCTTTCTCTGCCAGCTCGCTGGCATTTTGAGGATCATGATAAACCTCTTTTTCCTCAAAAGATACCTTATCAGCAACGTTGTTTTCTTTAATAAATTGCTCTACGAGTGCGCAGTGCGGGCATTCTTGGCCATAGAAAAAAATAATTGGATTTTTTTCTGATCCGATTTTAGCGGCGGCCGAATGTATTTTCATGTCTTTGGTTAAAACGATCATCCCAAAAATAGAAAATCCGATAAATAAGATTGCGGGCCAAATTATTTTTTTATTCATGTTTTAAAATTTTAAAGGAAACCGTTATTAAAAACAAGCACGCTCCGGTAACAACGATCAATGGACCTGTTGGAAAATTATAAAAATAATTCAAAAAGATGCCGATGATCGTTGCTCCCGCCCCGGAAATGGTAGCCCATATTTTATAAGATTTGAGATCTGAGCTGATATTTTTGGCGATGGCTGCCGGAATGGCTATGAGGGCTGCAGTAATCAAGCCGCCGACTAAATAAACGCCCATGGAAACAACCAAGCCGATATTGAGAAGATACAAAAAATTATACAAATCAATATTTATTCCGCTTGAACGAGCCAGATCTTCATGAATATTGGTTAGCATCATTTTAGAGTACATTTTATTTGTCATATAAATGACCGACAGGGAAATAAGAATGACCACTGCTGTTTCGATCGGGGAAATAGTGTTGATGCTTCCAATGAGCGCGGCATCGGCTTTGTCTATTGGCAGTATCAGTAAGGCGGTGCCTACGCCAAAAGCAAACATGATCGCAGTTAAGTTTTCCATAGGCAATCTGGTTTTTCTTTCTAGTGCCCAGATCAATATTGTTCCTAGGAGCACAAAGGGAAAGACTCCGACGAATAGGCTTAATCCAAAAATGATCGCGATGGCGGCTCCGGGCAGTGCCAAGTGAGCTAATGGACCTGCGATCACCGACATTTTCTTTGATAGCATCAGAGTGCCTAGGTAGCCGGCTACTCCGCTGATACAGATGCCGCTTATTAAGCTGAGCAATAATTGAGTGTTCATGGCTGTAAATTATTTGTGTTCGTAGTATTTTAATTTTGTTCCAAATATATCTTCTAGGTTTTGAGGAGACATTACTTCATGCGGTTTTCCAAAGCAAGCGTGCTCTTTGCGGCTAATACACAGAACTTTATCGGTAAATCCGTATACAATATTCAGATCGTGAGTTATCAGGATAATGGTCAAATCCTTTTCTTCCCTTATTTTTTTAAGCAATGAATAGATCGTTTCGCCCCCACCTAAGTCGATGCCCGTAGTTGGTTCGTCTAGGAAAAGTATGTCAGGATCGCCGATCAGCACCCAGGCCATGAGCACTCTTTGAAATTCTCCGCCCGATAAATTGCCGGTATTTTTTGACAGTACGTCTTCTTTTAGTCCAACCATAGAAAGATAGCGAACAATTTCATTTTTATCCGGTATCGGCTCTTTTAAGTTGAAAAAATCTTTTACCGTTAGGGGGAGGTCTTTGGTAAGCAATTGATTCAAACCTTGCGGCAGATAGCCTATTTTATATTTTTTATCCCAAGTTATTTCTCCTTTATGCGGCAAAAAACCTAAGAGTGTCCTAATGAGAACGCTTTTTCCGGCTCCGTTCGGGCCCAGGATAGTCATAATTTCTCCCTTAGAAACTTCAAAGGATAAATTTTTTATTATGTTTTCTCCGTCTAGATCGACGCTTAGGTTGTTGACTTTTAATAGCATATTTTTTCCGCCAGTAGGCGGATCGTTAATTTTGTTTTCTCAAGTCAGATCCCGCCTTGAGTATTTTTTATTACTTTCTTTCTAGACCTATTCCGCATTTTGGACATTTAAGCGAAGAGCAGGGAACCCCGGCTTTATGTTCAACTTCATATCCGCATTTGGGGCAGACGCATTTTCCGCCAGGACCCTTCCCGTCGTCATAGCTATCTGTTCTTTTAAATTTACCTTTATTTTGCCAGCTGAAACCTTTACCAATGGCGGGTTTATAAAAGTCCGTCTCAATGTCGTAGCTTTTTATTTGAATAACAATATAAGAAAGATTTTCTATTTTGTCTATAAGGTCTTTTCTTATCTTTTCGGAGATCTTTGTCGCTTCTTCTAAATTTAAGTGTTTGGCTAATTTAATTTCTAGATTGGCTGTGATCGCAAAACCCTTTTTTTGAGTTTTTAAAGATTCTAATTCAACGCCGTGTTCTTTGATGATGGCTTTCATTCTTTCTTCAATTTCCGGATCGGCGGAAACATCGAGCAGGGAATCAACCGCTTCTTTACCTAAAGAAAAAGATTCTTTAATAATATAAACGCCAATGAGCAGTGCCATTATGGGATCTGCGGATGGCCAATATTTGGTTAAGAATAAGCCGGCAAAAACCGCCAAAGAAGCAAAGACATCAACTCTGGAGTGAGAACCGTCGGACATCAGGGCTATAGAATTTTCTTTTTTGCCGTAATAAATTTTTAGTCTGGCCATTATTTCGTTGGCGATAGCCGAGACAAGCATGACGGAAAAAGCCAAGTAGCCCACCTCTATCTTTATGGGATTGAAAAACTTCGAATATGCTTCATAAATTATGCCGGCTCCCGTAGCAAAGAGTATTAAGGTAATTATAGTTCCTGCCAGAACTTCATATTTAAAATGCCCGTAAGGATGTTTTTCGTCTGCGGGTTTTTTTGATATTTTAATTCCCAGGTAACCGATAGCCGAAGCAAAAATATCGACGAACGAATGAAAGCCGTCGGCTAAAATTGACGAAGAGTGCGAAAAGAGACCGATGGCGATCTTGCCGCTGGCTAAAAAAGTGTTCGCCAATATTGCGATTATAGATATTTTTTCTTTCATAAAGATATTATTTTCGAAAAATTTCCAATCCGCTTATCATCCAAGACAAAGCAAATCCCTTGAGTTTTTTTGGAAGAACTTTATGCGTATAATTTTAACTCTTTGCCGAGTATTTTACTAATTTTCAAAGCATTTGCTCGTAAAAAGCGACATCTTGATATGCCGGGCTTAATAAGTAGCTTAATTGGTACAAGCGGTAGGGGAAAATATCCAGCATCGAAGGATTTGTTATGAGTATATACCCATAATGGCGAAAACGTCAAGAGATCCGAGACGCATCGTCTTTTTCGCGATTATATAGAATTTTGCGTCAGGCGAATTTGGCCGCAGTTTGGTATTTTCAAGCGGTTCCGGATAGATCGGATCTTTGTTATATTGGAGTGAAAGGGATAAAATAATATTACATATCAAAAAATGAAGAAAGCGTCGTCAATATACACTTTATCAGCAATGCTATTCTTTATAAGCGTTGTTTTTTTAATATTATTTTTCGCCAACTTCGTTCTATATTTGGCTTTGGTGGATATATTTGGCCTCACCGCTCCAGTTCAGCTGGTGGCGCTTGGAACGATTCTCGGTGTTTTATCAGCAAGTTTTATTGCCGCCACGATCCTGGGTATGCGTTATTATAATTTATTCACTCGCGTTTATTATTTAGTTGCGGCTGTTTGGATGGGATTGTTCGTTTATTTGTTCTTATTTTCCGTTTTATATGAGCTTTTGGTTTGGGTAATAGGCGGATCCCTTGCTGGTCTTGGAAAGATCTTTATCGCTATAGCGTTTTTGGTAAGTGCGTATGGGCTGATCCACGCAAAAAAGATATATATCAAAGAAATGGAAGTGGGTTTGCCCAATATACCCGAAAAATGGAGGGGTAGAAGAGCTGTTTGGATAAGCGATCTGCATTTAGGGCAGATACATGGATCATTGTTTGTCGATGGGATAGTAAAAAAAGTTAATGGCTTGCCACACGACATTGTTTTTATAGGCGGCGATCTTTACGACGGCACGGGAGTTTCCGATATAAGCGAGCTCGCCGCTTCGCTTAAATATTTTTCCGCGCCGCTCGGCATTTATTTTGTGATGGGCAATCATGAAGAGTTTGGGAGCGATCAAAAGTTTATCGATGCTATAAGATCAGCCAAGATAAATTTACTCATAGATAAAATGGTTGAAATAGACGGCTTGCAAATCATAGGGATAGATAATAAAACCGGATCGAGCAGGGAAGTGTTTCAAAAGGTAATTTCCGGCCTTTCTATCCGACCGGATGTGCCCTCGATTCTTTTAAAACACGAGCCAAAATATCTGGATATTGCCGATAAAGCGGGTGTTTCTATGCAGATATCCGGACATACGCATAATGGGCAGCTGTGGCCATTGGGATATATAGCCGAGTTGACTTACAAGGGTTTTGCTTATGGTCTTAGAAAATTTAAAAAAATCAAGGTATATGTTTCAAGCGGTGTCGGCACCTGGGGGCCGCCGATGCGAGTTGGCACCAACTGCGAGATAGTGATTTTTAAATTCGTTTAGAAATATAAATTATAAAGATGTTCAAGCGTCCATCCAATCACAGGAATTGGGAAAAAGATCAGGAGGTTTTGGCCTATGCCGCTATGGAAAACGGCAAGGTTTCTTTATTTAATATCCGAGATTTTAAGTATCATTCCGAATTTGATTATGAAGTTGCTTATTGCGATAGAGTTTTTGATCCGGATAAATTGGCGAATGTCGGCCTGGGCATCGTAAATTTTTCTAAGAATCCTCTGTTAGCCCATATCCTTACTATATTTGAATTTACAGATGGTCGATCCGTAGTTTTTTCGATCGAAGTTCGTAAGCAAAGGGGTCAGGAATTTGTCGCTTGGCAGACGATATTTAACAACTATGAGCTTATGTACGTCGTTGCGACAAGGTCTGACGTAATCGATCTGCGCAACGATCATCGCAGGAATGAGCGGGTCAACGAGCACAAATTAAAATTAAACAAAGATCAGAGGCGTCGTTTATTTTTGGATTTTTGCGTTAGGCTATATATCCCAAT
>JAMCXE010000048.1 GCA_023474975.1 Patescibacteria group bacterium | reverse complement strand
AAGAAGAAACAAGATCTCTGCTGCTTTCTTTCTACGCCGCCAGTATCCAAAACACCTCTTACGATATGATAACGAACACCGGGAAGATCCTTGACTCTTCCACCACGGATCATTACCACGGAGTGTTCCTGCAAATTATGTCCTTCACCGGGAATATATGCAGTAACTTCCATACCGTTAGTTAAACGAACACGCGCAACTTTTCTTAAAGCCGAGTTCGGTTTCTTTGGAGTAGTTGTAAAAACTTTTAAGCAGACCCCTCTTTTGAAAGGAGAGGCGGTTCTTTTAGGCTTATTTAAAATAGAATTAAAGTAACGCAAAAGCGCTGGAGATTTTGTCTTTGTCACTTTCGGACTCCTACCTTTTTTTACTAGTTGTCTTATTGTCGGCATAAAATAATAATTTACATTAAGTTTCCTGAGCCTATTTTTTTAATAATAATTTCTAATGTGATATTTATAAATTTTATTCAGAGCAAGGAGCGAATAGGAAGTCGTGGTTTTTACCACCCCCTCCAATAAGCAACGCTGTTATGAATAAAATTTACAATATCCCTTATGCTTCCTCGCCGTGGCCATTGCCACAAGCTCGTCAGCAAGCCTTGGGATTTTTAATTTATCCTAGCAACACGTTTGGAAATTATTGTTAAGATAGGTTCTAATATACCAAATAAATCACTTCTTCGTCAATCCCCACACCAAACGAGAATCGGCACTTCTAGCGCCGATTTAAAATAATTCTCGTTATGGTGTGGGGGTCAACCCCGTTTAGCACTGCCGGTATGATAATTTTAAAATTAAAATAAAAAGCGCTAACGACATATTGTGTCGAAGGCGCTTTTTTAAAAAAACTACTTTAAAGAACGGGCTATCTTATTAGCTTTTTCAAAGGCTCTCTGAAACTGATCGTCAATTTTACTTTTCGGATCGCTGGACTGTTTCACTTTTATGGTGGGCTGAACTCCCACCTTACTGATATCCACTTTTTTGCTTCCGATAAAATACTGATCGGTAGTCAGATGAAGCCTGGCTCCGCCCGGAAGATCGAACAGTGTCTGCATTACACCCTTGCCATAAGTATGTTCACCGATCACAATGGCTCCTCTTTCTTCCTTGAGCCATCCGGACAATATCTCCGCAGCGCTTGCGCTATTTTCATTGACCAATACTATTACTTTTTGATCCTTGAAAATACCGGGAGTTTCAGAATCGGGAATTATCGGCACCTCGGGATTATCTCTGCTACGAGTGTAAATGATCGGATCGGAATTTGCCTGGAAAAAACTGGCAATATTTACAGCCGATTCAACCGATCCACCGGGATTATCCCTAAGGTCTATTATCAAAACCCCGACACCGGCCTGACTAAAGCTGGAAACCGCAGATCTGAAGTCGTCTTCGGTAGTATCTATGAAACCGGTGAGCCTTACATAGCCGATCTTCTTACTAAGTTTCGTAAAAAATACCGAAGGATCTTTAACCGCGCCGATCTCCTCTTTAAATGCCAGCAGATCACGTTTCCTTTTTACATAAACTATAAGCTTCTTATTTGAATCTTTTCCATTCAAAAGAACAGAAATAGAATTCCAATCAAGCCCTGATACCGGAACAGAGTCCGTATCAATGCCGGTCGGAGAGATAGCTGCAATTACGTCACCTACTTTCATCCCAGACTTTTCAGCCGAAGAATCCGGATAGATATGAGTAATTATCGCTGTCCCCTTTTTAACGTCATATTGAATGCCGATGCCTTCATAAAAACCGGAGTCATTCAATGATTCTTTTTGCGCCTCTTCCTTATTCAGAAAATAGCTGTATTGATCGGTGCAGTCAGAGATCCCATTGTTAAGGATCTGCTCAAAACACTTATCCATATCTACTTTCTTGTAATAAGAAGATTCAATGTAGGCAAGGACGGTTTGGATCATAAACAGCCTGTCTACGGATTTTACGACGCCTATCCCGCCAGTTTCTACCTGCGTGACCCGGACGTCTCCGCCAAAAGAAATACTATATATTGAAAACGACAAAAGAAAAAATACGCTCACCGCAATTACCCTCTTCATAACACTACCCCCTCATCAGATATTTTTCCCTTAAAAGCGAAATTATTAATGTACTTCTAATCTAATTAGATACCCCTAAAATAAGGACTGCAAGTGCACAAAAACAAAAAGCATAAATAATATTTTTTATCGTAATTTTCCAAATTTTATATAAATATTTTTGTAAAAATAAAATAAGATCTACCCGCTCATAAAAAAATATTAAAAAGCTGGTCTCCCTAAGGAGACCAGCCGCATAGCGATCTTAATTGTTCTTTTATAACTATTTTATTACAAAACCGCCGCCGGACCGGCTATCAATCGATACAAAAATAGAACTACCGGATAAATAAAATTAAGCAGTCCGGCAAAAAGCAAAACTATTATCAGTAAAGTTCCATATCGCTCGATCTGCATCCAAAACCTGGCAGCCTCACCGCGCAAAAAAGCAAAGACGATCCTTGATCCGTCAAAAGGCGGAATAGGAATGAGATTGAAAACCGCGAGAAGCACGCTTACAAAAATTATCATACTGAGAAGCATCAACACGGTCCCCCAAAAAGCGCTAGAAGCTATACCCGGAACAAGCATCAATAAGCGAACGATAACTCCAAATAAAATTGCTATCGCAAAATTAGAAGCTGGTCCGGCTGCAGCAATGAGCGCACCGTCTTTTTTCGGATCTTTTAAATTATACGGATTGAACGGCACCGGCTTAGCCCACCCCAAAATAAATGGACTGCCCATCATTATAAAAAGAAGCGGAACTAAAAATGATCCAAAAAATTCCAGGTGTTTTAACGGATTCAAAGTTAGGCGTCCGGCTCGCTTAGCGGTATCATCGCCAAGATAATATGCCATAAGCCCATGCGAAACTTCGTGGATAATAACCAAAAAGATCAAAATAACTACTTGATATATTTGTATCAATAATTGCTGGTTCATTTATAAAATTTTTACGAAATGATAGTCCTTCTTACCTCTTTTCACTACAAAAAATCCTGCGCCAAATAATGAGTCTTCCTTTTTGACCACGCTATCCAAGCTAGAGATCTTTTCTCCATTCATTTCAATGGCTTTATTTTCCACGTCTTCCCTCGCCTGCCGTTTTGAACCAACCACTCCGGCTTCCACCAAAAAGTCTGCGATCGGCCATGAAGCGGCCGCTTTGATATCTTTTTTAGTTCCGGAGAATATCTCTTCTACATCTTCCCTGCTAAGTTCTTTTATTTTTCCGTAAAAAAGCTTTTGGGAAATATCTTCGGCATGAGCCACGGCCACATCTCCGTGTACAAATCTGGTCATTTCGGCGGCTAAGGTTTTCTGTGCTTCACGTTTCTGCGGCTCTTTGGCAACCGCTTCTTCCAATCTTTTAATCTCATCTAAGGATAAAAAGGTGTAATACTTCAAATATTCAATAGCTTTTGTGTCTTCCACATTCACCCAAAATTGATAGAACTGATAAGGCGAAGTTAACTTTGCATCCAGCCACACGGCGCCGCCTTCGCTTTTTCCAAATTTCGTGCCATCCGACTTAGTAACTAAAGGCATGCTAAGAACCAGTCCTTCCTTTCCTATTTTTTTTCTGATCAGCTCGATGCCGGCTGTCATATTGCCCCACTGATCGCTTCCGCCCACCTGCATTTTACAATTATATTTTTGATATAAATTCAAAAAATCAATTGATTGCAAGATCATATATGTGAATTCTGTAAAAGAAATTCCGGTCACCATTCTTTTTTGCACCGACTCCTTGCTTATCATTTCGTTCAAGGTAAAATGCTTTCCAAAATCACGAAGTACTTCTATAAAAGATATTTTCTTTATCCAGTCATAATTATCTACGAATAAAACTTTTCCATCGCAGCAAAAATGGCCAAAATCAAAAAATCTAGAAAGCTGTTTTTTTAACGCACAAACATTTTTACCGACTGTTTTCAGGTCCAGAAGATTTCTCTCTTGCGATCTCCCGCTTGGATCACCAATGAGCCCTGTTGCTCCGCCCACAAGCACGATCGGTTTCAATCCGGCTTGCTCTAATCTTTTTATAAAAACTATCGGGAGCAAACTGCCCACATGCAAGCTTTCAGCCGTTGGGTCAAAACCAATATAAAACTTTCCTCCCTTCATACTCAAATATTCTTTTACAGCCTCTTCTTTGGAAGTCTGAAAAACAAGTCCCCTTTCTTTTAATTCATTAAATAAGTCCATTTTTTATTTTATATTCTTCTAGTTTTTTAAAATCGATCCTTGTTCTTTCCCAATCTACAGGGATAAGTCTTTTTATTTCATTTTTCTGAATGTCAAAAATCATATCTTTCAGTTTCCATCCTCTAGTTATTCCAGCTTCTTCAAATTTTATTCTCAACTCGTCCATCATTTTTTCGGCTTGCTGTTTCAAATGCTCGCTATTTTTAACATCTCGCTGTTCATACCAACCAACGCCAGCCGCTTTTTCCATTACAATCAAATGTACACCGTTAAATTCTACTTTAGCAATCGGGCTGGGAGTCGGCAAACCAACACTCTTAACAATTTCCATTACTTTGTATTCATAAAAAGGATCGCCGGATTCTCCAGTTTTACCCTTTTTAATATTTACTCTTTTTCCAATAGTTTTTAACTCATTTCCGACACCATCTTTCCATACCGGCAATTCTTTTACGGCTGTGGGGTCTTCTTTGACTTTCCCCAAAAAAGTCCTTTTAATTTCTCCGGGCTTTATGTTTTTGCCCTCACTTTCAAAATATTCTACTGGATTACTTTTAAATTTTTCGGGAACGAAGCTATCAAGCCCTGATTCAATTTCAATTTTTGACTTTGGTACTAATTCCTTATTTGAACTTGTAAATAAATTTTCAAATCCCATTTTATTTTACAGGCACAACTGGTGCGACCGTATTAATTTTCGGATAAAGCGCCGGATCGATCGTTCTTTCAAAACAAACCCTACCCGCGGCATGATCCCAATTGTCATTTACCGCTCCCGCCGGATAAGCATTCACACTCCTTCCAATAAGTCCAAAATTAGACGGGAGATTGAATTCCGCACACAACTCAAAACTGGTTTGGGAATTTACGTTGTATTCATAAGCATTGTTCGTCTGCGGATCAACCGGTGCAGTAAATCCGGAAATGCTATCGGTCAGATCACTGAGTGTATTAGGCAAAATCTGTTTGCGTTGCCAGTAATTTATTATCTGATATTGGATGTTCGTCAGATCATTTACCTTTCTTTCGTCAAAATTATAAAGCCTGGCTTTGAGCGGAGATCCAGCGGTAAAAAAGCCAAAGATGATCGCCAATAGAACAAAAGCTGAAGCGCCGTAGCTCAATACCCCAACCTGCTTTACACTGAGTGCGTTTTTCAGATCTTTGCGGTAATACCAAAAAACGACAGCGGCGATCAAAAGAACCACTAAGATCTTAAGAATAAATCTGCTGGATAAGTCGCCGCCCAAAAAATTATATATTAAAACGATCAGATCGGTGATGATCGTGATCCCTGCCGCAAATAAAGTGAAGTAAACCAGCCACTTCCTGAATCGATATTCTCTTTTTTCCGGCTCTGCTAAATATTCCCTGTAAAGCATCCTGGAAATAAAAATATAAACAGGAAAAATAATTATGAGCGATGCCATGGCATAACGTATAGCACTGGCAATGCCGTTGTAGTTAGAATATGCAAGCGGATCAGGAAACAAAACATTGATATATTGGAATAAAAGCGTAATTAAGCCGGCAGCGCTCATATATAGAGCGATTATGGCTAAAAGGTGCAGGAAAAAATATTTTGGAGAATTTTTTGTTGGTTCCATATGGTCAATTTCACTTAATTATATTTAATTATATCATAGCTTGCATTTATTATAAGAAGTACTATATTGGTGGGTAGCAGCTTTATAAGGAGATCGATATGGATCCAGAAAAAGAAAAAATGATCAAGGAGGCGGTTCTAAAGGTTTGCCGACAACAGAACATCCCGCAAAAAGAAATGGCTCAGCGCGTCAGCGATGAATTAGCCACTAAAGACGAAATTTCAGCTGTTATAGCCAAGATGATCGATTACGGCGAACTCTCGATGACCACGGCCTGGGAAATAAAAATTCCAGAGAAAATGAAAAAGGAGGAGGTATTATGACCGAAAACGAACTTGAAAAAGAAGTGGTAGCGATCTGCAAGAGGCCGCGTAAGGAGATAGGCGCGTTCAGACAGATGAAAAGGAAGTTTTCGGGTTTAAACCGCAAAGACTTCCACGAACTGTGGCTCAAGCTCATATACCGCGGCTCTCTTGAAGTGACTCTGGACTGGAAAGTTCAGGCTCCCGGAACCCTGAACGACCTTTACGTAAAATAGTCCAAAAACCCCGCATTCGCCAACTGGCGAAGCGGGGTTTTTTATATATAAAATACAAAACTGGGTTGACCCCGTTAGAAGCCGCTCTAACTTTTAGCAAGTGGCTACGACCATCTTGGAATAGCCTGCTTCTAACGGGGCGTTTTCTAATCAATAGCTTGGACGCACTCTAGAGGTGTTTTGAGGTTAATTCCAAGATGTAATCTTCGACCATTGTAGTAGGGTAAATATTCATTGATGGCTTTCCGGTATTCTACCGGAATAGATATAACTTTATCCAAGCATTCTTCTTGTATCGAACGGTTGAATCTTTCAATGTGGGCGTTATCATTTGGTTTTCTGACTCGGCTATGCCTATGATCGATATCCAAAACTCCGATATT
>JAMCXE010000010.1 GCA_023474975.1 Patescibacteria group bacterium | reverse complement strand
CAATGATAAAGACCACGTCTTGCCTATTTTTGCCGTAGAAAAAAACGACATTACGGCGCAGTCAACTCTTTTACTTACTAAAGGGGAACGAACTATTTTGGGATATCATGGCGCATCTAATGAACTTGATATAAAAGATATTCCTTGGAAAAAATTGAAAGCAAGATGGTGGTATTTATCATTGGCGGGAAAGTCATCCGATCTGTTCGTCCCTCTATTAAAATTTGCCAAAAAAAATAATATTAGAGTGGCTTTTAATCCAAGTGGATATCATATTGCTCATAGACGTAAAGAGATATTGGATAATTTGAAAAATATTGATTTTTTGGTCGTTAATGAGGGCGAAGCAGCTTCTTTGGTCGGCATACCGTTTAAAAAAGAAAAGGAAGTTTTTAAAAAAATAGATGATCTTATGCCCGGCATAGTGGCTGTAACTGATGGGCCGAGCGGAGTGACTGTTTCTGATGGCGAATATATTTATAAGGCGGGTATTTTTAAAGAAAAGATCTTATTGGATCGGACTGGCGCAGGAGATGCTTTTGGAAGCGGGTTTACGGCGGGACTTCTTGAATTTGGAGACAAGTTTGATTGCGAAGATGCTATTAAATTAGGAATAATACTGGGCAGCGCCAATGCAACTTCCGTGGTTGAAAAGGTCGGCGCCACAGCAGGTATTTTAGCCAGGAGGGAATTAAAATCTTCGCGATGGAATGATCTTAAGATCAAAATAAGTAGGATCTGAATTTGTCAGATCTGTATGTACTAATTGGTGTTTGGTATGTCTCGGCTTCGGTCAAGATCGGGGCGTTAATTAAAAAATAGTTATTTTTATCAATATATGGAAAAACTAAATTATTTTTCTAAAGTTTTGGGGGTAGATTCCGGTATGCTGGAAAAAATGGAAGCTGCTATGATCAGAAAGACTGGCCGGCTCGGCGTACTGGAAAGGATAGTCGACGAGAACACGAGGATCGTTGATTCAACATTAAAATTGCTGGATTCTGGCGATAGAAGCGCTCACCATGTTGAAAGCGTATTGCGTCATACTATTTTAGAGCACGAAAAAAAGGTACTTGATATACTGGCAAGCGTTCCCGGAAAAAGCGAATTTGAAAAAGCCGCTGTTATAGCTAAAAAGCTTGTGCGGGTACCTTATGGATTTTTTTTGAAAAAAGATCGCGCTAGGGAAATTTTAGAAAAAAGACCACCGCTGGAATTATTAAAGTATCTCAAGGCTGCCAATATTCAAGAGGTTCTTGAAAAGTATGACGTCACCGAAATATTCGCAACTCTCAGATTCATTGAAAGTACTGAGTGGATGCATGAAACTTTTGATATTGCGTATAGTAATTTTACTCCTGATGATTTTGAAAGAAGGGAGATAAAGATCGAGGTTTTAAGCGACGTATGGATCGATGTTGCTCAGAAGTTTGTAGCCAAAAAGCATCACAACGTAAGCCACCTGAAAGAATTTGGAGTTATTTTTATAAATCCAATAAAAGAAGATATTCCTGGAAAATTTTTGAGAGACTTTGCTCTGCTTTTTCATTATTGCTATGAGATTAAATTTTATTCCAAGCTTTTTGAGTTTTATAAGGATTCTCCTGATTTTGCCGAACATTTAAAGTCGTTGCTTCGCGGCGATGTTAAGGATATTTTTCATTCCGAGCCCGGAGATTGGTTGATAGTTCAAAGATATCTAGCCAAAGAAAATCCTAATGATACGCGGCTTTTTTTGCCAAGAGTAAACCCCGAGTCTTTGCATTGGCTTCGCGGGGAAAGGGATTTGTCTTTTTTCAACATCAATGAAAAAGACAAAAAAATGAATTTGAAGATTTGGAATAATATGGAGTGGGTGGGTGGATTATTTAAGAACGGTGAAGAAAGCGTGGTTAGTTTTGATCTGGAAGATAATGCTATGTCATTGGTCTCTTTTATGGACGGAAAAAATGAAACTTTCACTTATCATCAAAGAGAGGCTATGTGGACTAGGATATTTTCCGAGTATGCCGGAGGAGAAGAAGCTATGGAAAAAATGCTGATAGATAATTTCGACAAGGGGATAATCAAATTTTAAATATTTGATATTATTGTAGTATAATTAATTTAATAATAAATATGTCAAACGAAAATAAGAAAAAAGTATTGATAGTCGAGGTAGTCGAAGACGATGCCCCGTTGCTTTCGGTTTTATCGGAAAGATTTAAGGGAGAGGGATATAATGTGATCACTGCTATGACGGGTGAGGACGGGTTGGATCTTGCCTTAAAAAATAAGCCGGATCTGATTGTGTTAGATATTGTTATGCCCAAAATGGACGGGCTTACTATGTTCAGAAAATTGCGTCAGGATTCATGGGGTAAAAAAGCGAAGGTTGTTTTGCTTACTAACTTATCAGCAGATGACAGGATCACTAAGGCGGTAACAGAGCTTGAGCCTTCTTATTATCTTATAAAGACGGATTGGAAGTTGGACGATATAGTTGAAAAGGTTAAGAGCTGCCTTGAGTAAGATAATTATTTAAAGAACAAATAGTATGAATTTGGCTTTCCGCTATATTCTTATTCCATTTCTAAATTGGGGGCAATATATTTTTTATTTATTGATATTGTTTATTGCCGCTGGTAAAAGGTTCGATCTTTTCGACCGATCATTTAACCCCCCAGTTTTTTTTAAGAAAATATCTATACGGCTTAGTTATAAAAAATTGATCTGGTCGGTTCTGATATTTAAAGTTCTTTATGCTTTGATAGAAACATTCGGTCAGTATTATGTTTGGTCTAGCAATTCTTTTACGAAGTTTTTTTTAAGCGCGGGTGCGATAAATTTCTCTCTCTTAAGAAGATTTTCCGGAGATCTGTTTTTCTTATTTAATAATCGTTTTGGCTATTTTCTTTTTTATTCATGGGGAAGATTTTGGTTGGAAATAGTTGTTTCTGTTATTGCATCCGTTGCTTTTTATCTATTCCTGATATTTTTAAAAAAATACAGAGAAAGGTTTTTCGAGGAAGGAGAAACGGAGCTTGGTTTTCTTTTGTCTTTGATGGTTGGCTGGTCAAATTTTGCCGTATTCCTGCTTTTGATTTTCTTTTTTGTGGTAATAGTCTCCGTTTTTAAAAATTTGGTGTATAAGGATCCATACACAACTCTTGGCGCCCCATTTTTATTAGCGGGCCTAATTGTGTTGGCTTTTGGTAACTATTTGGTTTCATTATTTGGTTTAATGTCGTTAAGAGTTTAAAATTATAATTATAAATATAAAATAAACATGAATAATTTAAAGGATGTTATAGATCAGGCTGGTAAAAAAGGTGTAGCGGTGGGGCATTTTAATATTTCGGATTCCGTAGCCCTGAAAGCGATATTTGAGGCCGCGCAAGAATTGAGGGTTCCGGTTATTATTGGCACGTCGGAGGGCGAGGCCAAGTTTCTTGGAAGGAATATGGCTTCGGCTATGGTCAAAAGATTGCGGGTGGACAATGATTTTCCTATTTTTTTGAATTCCGATCACACGCATTCCATGGATGAGGTTAGGGATGCTGTTTCTGCCGGTTATGATGCCATTATTTTTGATGCAAGCAAGTTGCCTTTTGAGGAAAATATAAAACAAACGAAATTGGCTGTTGAGTATATAAGATCGAAGTCGAAAGATATTTTGATCGAAGGAGAGATCGGATTTATAGGCTCTTCGTCTCAGGTTTTAACTGCTATCCCTAGCGGGATAGCAATAAGTCCCGAGAGCCTAACTAAGCCGGAGGATGCGGCTAGATTTGTAAAGGAAACAGGTGTTGATCTATTAGCTCCCGCTGTAGGCAATTTACACGGCATCGTAATGGCTCCGGATGCTAACGGAGTTTTGAGATCGATAAATCCAAGGCTGGATATCAAGAGAATAGGGGAATTGAAAAATGCAGTTAATGTTCCGCTAGTCCTTCATGGCGGTTCTGGAATAGCTGATGACGATTTTAGATCTGCTATAGGGAGCGGTATAAGTATTGTTCATATAAACACCGAGATAAGACTGGCCTGGAAAAATAAATTGGAAGAGTCGTTAAAAAAGAACAGAGATGAGGTTGCTCCATACAAAATCCTCGAGCCATCACTGGAGGGAATAAGGTCGGTCGTTAAAGCTCGCTTGCAATTGTTCAATAAATTGATATAATAAACAAACTGAATTATTAAGATATTTTAATTATGGATTTACAAGTTCAAAAAAGAAATATGTCGGATAAAGCCAATGCTTTAAGGCGGAAGGATCTTATTCCTGTCGAGCTTTACGGCAAGGGCGCCGAAAATATGCATCTAATGGTCGCGGTCAAGGATTTTAAAAAAGTTTTTAAAGAGGCCGGCGAAAACACGGTTATCAATGCTATTTTAGGTAGCGATAAATATCCGGTTATTATTCACGAAGTTTCTTATGATGGAGTAAGCGGAGATATTCTAAATATTGATCTATATAAGATCAGGATGGATGAAAAGATAAAATTGATGATTCCGATAGAATTTATCGGCATTTCTCCCGCAGTCAAAGAGAAGAATGGCCTTTTGATCAAATCTTTACAAGAGCTTGAAGTAGAAGCATTGCCGATGGATATTCCGCATTCCTTGCAAGTTGATATTTCTAAGATTTTGGAGATAGGTCAGAGTTTATATGTGAAAGATCTTGATCTTCCGAAAACCGCTAAGGCGTTGGTGGATCCAGAAACGGTTGTTGCCACGGTCACCGCTAAACTTACCGAAGAAGAAGAGCTCGCTATGCAGCAAGCAGCGGCTGTCGGAGTTGAGGCTGTTAAAGTTGAATCGGAAGAGAAAAAAGCCGAGAGGGAGGCCGCTAAGGCCACCGAGGGGACGACCACCGCTCCAGTCGAAGCTCCTAAAAAGTAATTTTGGATCAAGTCTGGGTTCGCGCAGTAAAAATAAATTTAAAATTCCCTCACATCACGAGGGAATTTTGTTATAATAACTAATGAACTTGTTTGAAGGGAGGGGATATTTTCTTAATATGAATAAAAGATATGAGAATAAAGCCTAAAATACTCATCGATATTAAAAGATTCAATAATGACAAAATATTTTCAAATAAAGATCTTAGATTGGATCTGCGTACCCAAAAAAGCATAAAAATACCGTTTTTTAAATTTTTAAGGGCAGGATCGCTGATGGCGACTGTTTTTTATTTAGCTTTTGGGTCGGCGCTTGCCCCCGTCGATCGCATTCAGCAATCGCTTGCGGCTCAGAGTGATACTGAGCGCCAGCAGCTTGAAAGCCAGCTGCAATCATTAGAATCTCAGATCGGGCAGTATCAAGACACTATCGATCAATATCGGAGTCAGGGAAAAAGTTTGCAAGGAGAAATAAATAAGCTCAACGCCCAGATTTCTAAGCTTAATTTGCAAGTGAGGGCTACTAATTTGTCATTGACCGCACTAAATAACGAGATCGATAACAATAAAAATAAAATAAGCCAAACGGAAACTGATATAGAAAAAAATAAAAAACTGCTGGCTTATATGGTGCAAGATTTGTATTCGAGCGGCAATGTGGGATTATTGGAGGTTTTTTTGAAAAATTTTGCGCTTTCGGATTTTTTTAATGACTTAAAAAATCTGACCGATGTTCAGGATAGTCTTAGAACTACATTGGAAAATGTGATTAATTTAAAGAGCGATCTTTTGGACGAGCAGACTCAATTAGCTCTTCAAAGGGATGATGCAACTGCGTTGAAGTCGTATCAAATAAGTCAGGCGCAAGTAGCTGATGGCGCGAAAAAAGAAAAAAGCGATCTTTTAACGGCCACGAAAGGACAAGAATCGAAGTATCAGGATCTTTTGAAAAAAACTCAAGAAACTGCGGCGCAGATCAGGAGTAAAATTTTTAAATTACTAGGCGGAGGGGAGTTGCCTTTTGGAGATGCCGTTAAAATTGCTCAGATTGCTGAAAATGCAACTGGTGTGAGAGCGGCTTTCATACTCGCGATCCTTACTCAGGAGTCTTCCGTGGAGAGTGTGATCGGCGCTAATTTGGGAAAGTGTTACTATAATGATCCCGGAAGAAATTCCAGTGGAACGGTTATGAGCGATTCTCAAAAACCGGCCTTTTTGTCTATAATGTCCGAGCTTGGTCTTGATCCGAGACATACTCCGATTTCTTGCCCCATTACCTCTGATGGAACTTATGGTGGCGCTATGGGGCCGGCGCAATTTATGCCCAATACTTGGCTGCTTTACAGGGATAAGATAAGCAGTATTACCGGAAATAAGCCAGCCTCGCCTTTTAATAATGCTGACGCCTTTACTGGCACAGCTCTTTATTTACAGGGCAGTCTCGCTAGTTGCAAAAATATATATAAAACTATTTTTTCTCAAGAAAATTGTGCAGCGGCAAAATATTATGCTGGGGCATACTGGAAGTCTTATATGGGTGTCGGAAGATACGGATACCGAGTTGCCGATAGGGCATCTGATTTTTCTGATGAAATTGCTGTATTAAATGCCAATAATTGATCAAGATCATTAAAAATAAAAAATCCCCTAAATAGGGGATTTTTTATTAAAAGATATTATTTTTCTGTTTTATTTATTTTTTTTAAAATCATATCCAGATCGCCTTCCATAACTTTTTCTATATTGTGAACTTTAACATTGAAACGGTGATCGGTGATTCTGTCATCCGGAAAATTGTATGTTCTGATCTTTTCGGATCTGTCGGCCGTGCCAACTTGTTCTTTGCGGCTGGCGCCGATATCTCCGGCCTCTCTTTGCTGCTGAGCTTCGAATAGTTTAGCGCGTAATATTTCCATAGCTCTTTCGCGATTAGCGTGTTGGGTTCTTTCTTCTCGACAGGAAACAACGATCCCTGTTGGCTTATGCATAATTCTAACCGTACT
>JAMCXE010000018.1 GCA_023474975.1 Patescibacteria group bacterium | reverse complement strand
AAGGCATAGATAGTTTCTTGATACCTGTTTCCTGCGGCGGCGTCGGTGGTTGAAGCAACTGAATAATCATTGCCCCCCTCTGTAATATTAATGGTCTTAATTTTACTGGCATACAAAAATATGTTGGCGGCGCAATTCTGAGCATTGGGAATTTGCTCGACGCTTACATAGCTATCGGGAGCAAGATTCGTCCCCTCGGCAAGAGATGCTGGGATTTTAAATTGAACCCCGGAGATCTTTTTGTTGGGAGAAAGTTGGTTTTGGAAAGATTCATTGAGGGTGTACCCCTGCGGATATCTTATGGAAAATCCTTTTGCGCCACTTTCATAGATCTGATCAAGATCATTCTTTGTATCGTTCGGAGCGATCTCTATGCATCCGGTATAGTTTTTTTCTTGGCCATTTTCCAATATCAGTACTCCATTATTCTTGCTCCAAAAAACAAATGATTCGTCGTTATTGGCATATCTAAGCCCATCGGCCGATATTGTTCTTGGCAAATTCAGTGAACGCCCATCGTCTAGAGCTACCATTACCCTTCCGCTTGGAATAGGGGGCTGGCCCGGAATCGCGATCGGCTTTGAGGCGTTTTCAAAATATTGAGCGGTTAGCTTTTTCCCCCCATTACACATATACAGCACGGTCGCAAACAGCTTTTCGTTATTATTTTGCCGTAAAGCAGCCGGTTTGTTTTGAGACCATAAAGTTAAATATAGAGCATAAAAAACTCCCAGCAACAACAAGATGGATACATAGATCCAGATCGATATTTTTTTCATACTATTATAATAACATTTTATTTTACCCCTCAAAAATCGGATAGCGGTGTATAAAAAGAGGCAAAAATGAGCTATGCTTATTGATATAGGTCAAATTGGCCGGGTGCCGGCGGGCATCTTATATTAAATTAAAAATAAATTAAGTTTATGTTTAAAATTAAAAACGAAGGCACGGCTGACAGAATACTTAGGGTCGCGTTATCTCTAGTGTTTTTCGAAGGAGCTTTTTATATGCTGAGCGGATGGTGGCAGATCGTTTTTTATGTTTTGGGATTTGTTATGTTGATAACCGCGCTTACCGGTTTCTGCTTGGTATATAAAATTTTTGGTTGGCATACCAACAAAAATGCAGAGATCGGAGTTGGAGCTGAGCAGGACAAAAAATAGATCCCCGTGGCACTTAATGGCGCTCTTACGATTTCACTGAATGTAAAACTTGGCGGTGTGTATTGGACGAAGTTCGAATGTATTTCGGACAAAATCCGCAGGATTTTGACGAATGACACTTGCGCCTCGCACGCTCCCTTCGGTTGCGATCCCAAAACCAAAAATTTCCTTACAATTCCTTTTTCGGCGGGGGGGTGTGGGGGAGCCGGCAAAAAATGGAAAGGAAAATTTTTGGTTTTGGTTCCGCGACGCTTCATTCCTCCAGAAAGGACTTGTATGTATATTTTAGCATTGTGGTGATATTTTGTCCGTCCTTTCCTCCGTCATTCGCGTCGGTGCGAGGCGCTCCCCGTATCCGCGTTTTGTGGTAGCTCTAGAGTCCGCTCACACTTCGCAACCACCTCGCATAGGCCGTTCGCATTCGCTCACGATACCTGCTTGGTGTTTGCTTTGTGTTCGCTCTGTGACTTCGGTCGCGTTCGTGGTAATTCTAAAAAAGCGGATTGTGCCAAACTGACGAATGGCACAAGCAAATTTATATGCGCTTGCCCCAACCCTCCCGTGCGCGCGCAAGAAACCGCCCGCGTAGCGGACGGCTCCCTTATTACCAAATTGCTTGATTCCAATTTCCTGCCAAAGTTGTTTGTGCCAAGTTCTTAATTTTTTGTTTCTCTGCAAGCGTTAATTCACCCGACACTTCATTACTTTGGTTTGAGGGGTCATTTATAACTTTATTTTCAAAATCATTGACTAAATAGTTCATTACTTTTACAAAATTATTCGCTGGGCTTGAGCCAATCAACCCAGTGCCTTTCAGAGCTTCAATAACTGAGAGTTCAAGATAGAAGGAAGGAAAATCTAAATTGTGTAATTTTCTCCAAATTTTTATAGCCTTAATATCAGATACTCTACCAGAATTTTTTACAAGATTGATATGCGCATCAATGTTGGTTTTTGTCCAAGTTTTTGCTTTTCTTTTCCAAATGGAGTGGTCGAGTCCAAGAATATGATGTTTTACACCTGCAACAACATCAATTTTTAATCCGGTATGATCAATTCCAACAGATACATTTTGTTCTCGCGCTGTATATCCAGCCCCATTAAATCTATTTCGTAGAGTGTTATAAACATTCTCAAGCGTATTGCAAGTGCTTACAGATGGGTCAAGTGAAATAAATATATCAATATCTGTCGTGCCTGTGATAGCTGTTCCTTTAGCAATCGATCCAGAAAGTTTTAGGATATATGAATGCCCATTTGCCCACGCGTGAATGTGCGGTTTTAATTCGTCAATTTTATTCTGAACAACATATGTAATGTTCGGAGTGTGTTGGGCAACAATTTGTGTTATGTATTGGTCGTTCTCGTTCATAAATTATTTTTCGTAACTAGTCGTAATCATTGCCGTTACAATGTCATTAAGAAGTCTCCCACGGAAGTTTGTGACAGCAGTATGTCTTTTGCCGTCAAGATTTTTCATTTGCTCATCGGGAATTCTGCCTTTTTCATATGGGGCGTACACAATCAGCGCGCATGTATCTGGCTTTTTTTCAAGGATTTGAGCAATATCACTTGCCCAGTCATGCCAGAATACAAGATAGACGGATGCTTCTTCTGCTTTCCCTATATCTTTGGCGTCTGTAATTTCAAAAATATTTTTTGTTCGAAAAAGTTTGGAGTCGTTGAGCAGGCTTCGCAGGCTACTTACATTGTCTCCTTTGGCAAAAACCGCAATTTTTCTTTTCGCAAGCCCATTTCCAAGACGATAAAGAGCAGGAAATACTCCTCTAGTCCACAGGATAAATCCCCATATAATTCCTACCACCAAAACGATAGTTTCGATTACGCCTATAAAAGCGAGTATTTCTAAGATTTTTGACATAAATTTTTTTGTGGATAACCCGTACTTGTTTAGGTTATCTTTAGGTAGTATACTAAACTCATGAAGCAAGAGTCAAGTGCCAAACCAGGCAAACCAACAAAACGACAAGCGGAGATACTTAACTTTGCAAGAGAGTACCGCCGCGAGAATGGCTATTCCCCGTCAATGGTAGAGATAGCCAAGCATTTTGATATATCTGTCCCAACGGTACACCAACACATATATTCCTTGCGGCGTAAAAATCTGCTATTGGTAGACAAAGGTAAAAAACGCTCAATCGTTACTCCGCAGGATTACAGATCGCAACTCGTCGACATTCCACTTCTCGGCATTATATCTGCCGGAGGGCCGATTGAGGCAATACGAAACGAAGACGTGATTGGTGTACCCCGTTCAATGCTCCCGACACCTTCCCAACATTACGCGCTCAAGGTTTCCGGCGTAAGTATGATTGAGGAAGGAATTATGGATGGCGATATTGTTATTGTCCATGACCAGCAAACCGTTGCGGACGGAGAAAAAGCCGTTGCATACATTCCAGATCGCAATGAGGTAACACTAAAAAAAATCTATCGCGAAAAAAATCGTATAAAACTTGTACCAGCAAATAAAACCATGAAGCCATTTTATGAGGATAATGTGCAAGTACAGGGCAAGGTCGTAGGAGTATTAAGAAAAGAATTTTAAAATAAATTTATGTCAGAATTAGTATCAATAAAAAAAGCGTCAGAATGGGCAACCGATTATCTTGAAAAAGATGTATCGCCAACAAACATTTCTTACCTTGTGCAATACGGCAAGGTTCGCAAGCATGGAGAAAACGGCTCAACGCTCGTTGATTTGAATGATCTTAAAAGTTATTACCAATCTTGGAAAGGACAGCGTGAGGTGAGTTGGAAACAACAGCTTGGCAATGATTTGAATTGGGCTTTGTCTTTTGATCACTTGCGTGAGAAAGACACCACAAAACATGTCCATCGTTTGCACCCATACAAAGGTAAATATATTCCTCAACTTGTTGAGTATTTTATAGATTCACACACTGATGATTTCAAGAAACAAGCATATTTCAAGACTGGAGATATAATCCTTGATCCTTTCTTGGGTTCTGGGACGACGATTATCCAATCTATGGAAATGGGCATTCATTCTGTGGGTATTGATGTGTCAGAGTTTAATTGCATGATTGCAAGTTGCAAAGCAAACAATTACGACCATGATTATTTGCAAAAAGCGATAAAGAAAATGCTCGATGCGTTAGCGACATTTGAGCATGACAACAAAATCCAAGAATTTGAAACCGAACTTTTGGCAGAATTGGCAAAGTTTAACAACGAGCATTTTCCGGGTGCTGATTTCAAATATAAACTAAATCGTGGACAACTGAACGAAAAAACCTTTTCTACCGAAAAAGAGAAAGAATTTTTGCCAATCTATCAAAAACTGCTCAAGAAATACTCAATCAAACTCAAGCAGGACAAGAAGGATTCTTTCCTTGATGTCTGGTTTATGGATAATGTCCGCCGAGAAATAGATCATGTGTTCAAAACAATCAAACAGGAGAAAGATGTTAAAACGAGAAAAATTCTTGCACTTATTTTGAGTCGAACAATTAGATCATGTCGAGCAACAACGCATAGCGATTTGGCCACACTCAAAGAACCACAGCTAACAACTTACTATTGTTTTAAGCATAAGAAAATCTGTAAACCATTATTTTCAATTAAAACAATGCTCAATCGCTATGCGTATGACACGCTTTCAAGAATTAAAGAATTTTCGCGTATCAAAAAACCTGTTCACCATAGTGCCATTGCTGGAGATTCTCGATTGGTAGATATTTTTGAGAAAGTAGAAAGACAAAATCCTGATTTTGGAAAAATCTTGAAAAAGCAAAAGATCGCCGGTATTTTCTGTTCGCCTCCGTATGTTGGGCAAATTGATTATCACGAACAGCATGCTTATGCGTATGACTTACTTGGCTTTAAACGAAATGATGAGTTTGAAATTGGTCCGCTTTACAAGGGACAAGGACAAGAAGCTCGCCGGTCATATGCTCAAGGAATTGTTGATGTTCTCAATAACTGCAAGAAATACCTAAAAGATGATTACGATGTTTTTCTAGTTGCGAATGATAAATATAATCTTTATCCAGAAATTGCTGAAAAATCTGGAATGAAGATTGTAAATCAATTTAAAAGACCCGTTTTGAATCGAACAGAACGGGATAGGAATCCATATTCCGAGATAATTTTTCATTTTAAATCCAAATAATTTTATGGCGCTATCAAAAGAACAAACAAAAAATGTTGAAGATGTTTTGAAAGCAAGTCTCCGAAACAAGTTTCAAAATTATAAACCGGAGCCAGCTTCGATGCCTTTCCACACCCGTCTTTTGGGGAAAGATAGATTGGCTCTTTATTCTTTTATTCACTCACTAAACACAAACTTTGGAACAAGTATTTTTGAGCCGGTAGGTCTTGCTTTGGCTCAAAAGAATTTCAAAATGGCAACTTCTCAAGCTACTGCTGGGGATAAGATAAGCACTGGTGCGCAAGCTGAAATTCAAAAGATTATTGACGGTTTAACTACTGCTACTTCCTCACCAAACAAAAAAGAGGAAATTGAGCGTATTAGAAAAGTTTGTCAGACAGGAGAAATGATAAAAGTTAAACCGACAAAAGTCGATCTGATGTTTGAATCTAAAGATGGCGGATATTATTTATTTGACATAAAGACAGCAAAACCCAATGCAGGGGGTTTTAAAGAGTTTAAGCGAACATTGCTTGAGTGGGTCGCTGTAATCCTGGCAAACAATCCAAAAGCTGATGTAAATACATTTATAGCAATCCCTTATAACCCATACGAACCTGAACCTTATACACGATGGACAATGCGAGGAATGCTTGATTTGGATAATGAGCTTAAAGTAGCCGATGAATTCTGGGACTTTCTCGGTGGTAAGGGAACTTATAAAGATTTGCTGGATTGTTTTGAGCGAGTGGGAATTGAGCTCAGAGATGAAATTGATGACTACTTTAAGCGCTTCAATAAGAAATAAGCGGCGGCAGCAAACCCAAAAATTTCCTTCCTTTCAAATTTTCCGCTTCGCGGCGGGGGGGTGTGGGGGGAGCCGCAAATAAAAATGATAGGAAATTTTTGGGTTTGGCCCCGCGCGAACTTGTCGAGCGCGGCCGAGGCGCAAGTGTCATTCGTCAAAATCCTGCGGATTTTGTCCGAAATACATTCGAACTTCGTTCAAAAAAACACCGCCAATTTTCACTTTTTGTGAAATCATAAGAAACAGCCTCGGCGCGAAGCGCCGAGGCAACATCTTTCAATTTCGTTGAATGTAAAACTTGGCGGAGGCGGAAGGATTCGAACCTTCGGAGGGATTTCTCCCTCAACACATTAACGGTGTGCTCCTTTCGACCGCTCAGCCACGCCTCCACACCAAATAAAACTAAGTTTTATTTGGTGTGGAGGCACGCCTCTTTAAGATGTACCAGACCAATCACCAAATATAACTAGGTTTATTTGGTGCGGAGGCACGCCTCTTTAAGGTGTACCGGGCCAATCACCAAATAAATCTGTTTTATTTTTTGTTAGTTAAATATTATACGCTTTTTAGCGTATCTTCAAGTCTCTTTTTAAGTTGAGTAAAAGCTCGGGATTTTAATTTTAAATTATGTTCTCTATGACGAGCGTCTTTTTCTGAGAAATAAGCCTCATAATAGAGTAGTTTTATTGGTAATCGTGGTTTTGTTGAAATGACTTTTCCCGAACCGTGTTCCTCTAGTCTTCTTTTCAAGTCAGTTGTCGATCCGATATAGGTTTGTTTATCTTTTAAACTTTTTAAAATATAGACATAAAACATATTACAAATATTTTAACATAGCTATAACCATTTACTTTTATCCATTTTGGGGCTATTTTTAGTAAATAATGAGCGAGAATAACAGCAAACAAAAGCGTCCTCCGATAGTTGTAGTTGTTGGTCATGTAGATCACGGCAAAACAACTCTTTTGGACTATATAAGAAAATCAAACGTAGCCGCCAAAGAAGCCGGCGGTATTACGCAATCCGTTGGTGCCTATGAAATTGAACACAACAAACAAAGGATCACGTTCATAGATACTCCCGGACATGAAGCTTTTTCTAAAATGCGTGTGCGCGGAGCAGCTCTTGCCGATATTGCCATTCTTGTCGTTGCTGCTGATGAGGGTGTAAAGCCGCAAACTAAAGAGTCTATAAAAGTTTTACAAGAAACTAAAACGCCATTTGTGGTGGCAATAACGAAAATAGATAAATCAGCCGCGGATATTAATAAAGTTAAAAGCGACTTAGCAGCTAATAATGTTTTATTGGAAGGTTTTGGGGGAAATGTGAGTTTTCAGGGTGTTTCGGGTAAGACTGGACAAGGCGTTGATGATATTTTAGATCTGATCTTATTGGCTGCTGAAATGGAGGAGCTTACATATGATCCAAATGCCAATGCGCGAGGCATTGTTTTAGAATCCAGAAAAGATAAGCAAAGGGGCTTTACTACGAGCGTGATATTAAAAGACGGGAAGCTGAGAACCGGCGATATTATTGCTACCAAAACTTCAAAGGGGAAGATAAAGATCTTGGAAAATTTTTTGGGTAAGAAAGTTGACTCTCTTGATCCATCTAGCCCCGCCGTTATAATTGGTTTTGAAACGTTGCCAAAAACCGGAGAGGAATTCATTGCCGGAAAATTATCTGAAGAAGAAATTAAAAAAATAACGGTAAAAAATACTTGCCCGGAGGCGCGAAGTCAGTTCTGTAAATTAGAGGGTGACTGCGTTGTGAGGGTGATATTAAAGGCAGACGTTTCTGGTTCTCTCGAGGCATTGTCGGAATTGGTAAAGAAAATACCAATGAAAGATAAATATGCTCTAGAGATAGTTGGGGAAGGAGTGGGCGAAATAGGCGACAATGATATAAAAAATGCTATTGCCATGAAAGCTATCATTTTGGGTTTTCGTGTCAGATCAAACAAGGCCGCAGAGAATATGGCAAAAGATAATAAAATAGAAATAATCACATCCGAGATAATTTATGAATTGGTTGAAGCTATTCAGAGCTACTTTACCTGTTTAAGTTCAGGCGATATATCCGGAGATCTAGAGGTGTTGGCTGTTTTTGGCAAAAAATCCGGAAAGCAGATCGTTGGCGGCCGCGTCGTCAGCGGAGAAATAAAGAACAATGTTGCTTTAGATATACAGTATAAGGGAGAGAAAATCGGAACGGGTAAAATTATAAATTTACAAGAAGCTAAGAGGGATGTTATGAGTGTGTCGGCTGGAAAAGAATGCGGGCTTCTTATCACCTCCGAAGTTGAAATTAAACCAGATCATCACTTGATATTAAGATAATATATGAGATTTCATAGGCCGCAGAGGATAAGTAGCTTAATAAGGGAAAAGTTGGGAATGATGATAGAAAGAGAACTGGAATTTCCCGATGTTTTGGTTACCATCACCGATGTAGAAGTAAATGATAAATTGGAACATGCGATCGTCAATTTTAGCGTTTTACCCTCAGAAAAATCCGAACGGGTTTTGGAAATACTTAATAAATTCAAGAAAAACCTGCAATTCAAGCTTAGCCGCACGCTGAATATAAGACCAATGCCGGAGATAATGTTTAGGATCGATTATGGTCTTAAAAATGCGGCGGCCGTGGAAAAAGCTTTGCTGGAAAGTGAAAAATAGAATAAAATTTAATTGATATTTGGCCTGGTAGCCAAGTGGTAAGGCAGCTCTCTGCAAAAGAGCTATGCGCCGGTTCAATTCCGGCCCAGGCCTCATTCATTGAAAATTTATATAAATAGATTAGAATTTATTTATTGCCCGGGTGGCGAAACTGGCAGACGCAGCAGACTTAAGATCTGCCGCCCTCAAAGGCGTGCCGGTTCGATTCCGGCCCCGGGCACATTTTTAGCTAGCAAAATTGAAACAAATCCTGCGTATTATCGTTATTAATTGTGATCAGGAAACTGATGGCGCAGCGCGTGGTTTCCGGCTGAATAGTATCTCCGATCGGGCATTGTCCGGTTTTTTATTTTAAAGGTCGAATTAATTAACGGCTTTTTTATATTTCGGTCAATAATCGCACTTTAAAAAATAAATAAATGGGGTTTTGTCTTATAATTAACCTATATATTAAATATTAATTTAATGGACGATAAAACAACGCAAGATAAAAAGGATAAGCTTTCTTTTTCGGATTTTCTGGCCACGCTCAAGTGGCTATTTATTTTTAATTTCAAACTTTCTCCTTGGGCTGCAACGTCTCAGGCTTTGATAAGAATAATGATAGATACCAGCCCGCTGCTTAATGCCCTTATTTTTGCCAAACTTTTGGATAAGATAATTTCTATCGTCAGTAGCTCAAATTCTAACCTTTATGACATCATTCCGTTACTAGGCCTTTTACTTTCTTATAATCTGGTAATTTCCGGATTAAATTATGTTTACACTTATGTTTCTGAAGTTATGAATATGATGTCGCAGTATAGGGTGCCTGTAATTTTAGCCCGCCATATAAAGTATCTTGGGATTCAGGCGCTGGAAAACCCGGATGTGGTAAATAAAATTCAAAGAGCTAGAGATACGATCGGATCAACGGCTAATGATTTTGAGAGAATGATAATGTTCTTTTCAAGGATCGTGGCATTGATCGCTGCCTTTTTGGTGATCGTGAGAATAATGCCGACCATTACATTGTTAATTTTTATCGCTACCATCCCGGAGCTCATTTCTAACCGAATTCATATGAAAAAAGATTGGCAGCTTTGGCGTTCGGAGACAGAAAATAGGCGTAAGGCAAATTGGTCAATGGCGTCTTTGACCGACGCGACTTCTTTGCAGGAAATATCCATCACCTCATCTTTTAAGGCGCTTAGCAATGTCTTTACTGGCTTTGCAGACCGGTATATGGCAGGGGACTTAAAAATCTCTAAAAGCTGGAATATTTTTGGATTTATCTTTGGTTCGATTCCGGATATAGTAGGTATTTTTGGATACTTCGTTATATTGAGGAACTTGTTTTATAAATTGATATCTGTTGGTGATACGACATTCCAAATGAGGGCTTTGGATATGTTTGCGGGTAATTTATCTGGCGTGAGTAATAATTTCAGCGCTCTTTATGAACGCTGTATAAGAACTAATGAGGTTAGAGCCGCCTTTGAATTAAGGCCGCTGGTAAATGACGGCAATATTAAATTGCCTAAACTGGACGTTGCTCCGTGCATAAAATTTGAGAATGTTAATTTTAAATATCCAAATTCCGATAAATATGTCATTAAAGATCTTAGTTTGCACATTGAACGTGGAGAAAAGATCGCTATTGTTGGAGAAAATGGCGCCGGCAAAACCACGCTGATCAAGCTCTTGAGCAGATTTTATAAATTGACCGAAGGAGGAATTTTCTTGAACGAAATCAATATAAATGATGTTGAGGCGGAGAGTTGGAATAAAAATTTAGGAGTATTATTCCAGGATTTTAATACTTATCCCTTTATGACACTGAAAGAAAATATTTATATTGGTAATTCGGAAGAGCCGTTGGATATGTCTAATGTTGAAAGGGCTGCTCGGCGAGCAAATGTAAATTCTTTTATAGGGGATTATAAAAATGGTTACGATCAGGTTTTGGGCGAGAAATTTAAAGGAGGTGTCCGTCCGAGCACGGGTCAGTGGCAAAAGATAGCCATTGCTAGATTCTTTTACCGCAATTCGCCGGTGGTTGTGTTTGACGAACCCACCGCTTCAATAGATGCGGTTTCTGAAGCCGAAATATTCGGACAAATTTATGATTTTTTTACCGGCAAAACAGTTATAATTATTTCGCACAGATTTTCCACGGTGAGAAATGCCGATAAAATTTATGTTTTGGATAAAGGGCAGATAGTAGAGAGTGGCAATCATAAAGAGTTGATGAAAATGAAGGGAAAATACTACAAAGCTTTTAATATCCAGGCAAAAGGCTACAAATAAAAAAATATTGTATAATTAAAGCTGGAAAGGTCATCTTAATTTAAATTAAATTTAATATAATAATATGCATTATTGGCAAGGTTTTTATCCAATGATGGGTTTTGGCGGCGGACTGAATTTTTTCGGTCTTTCGCTTTTGGTCATTTGGAGTCTTGTGTGGAAAGGCTTAGCGCTTTGGAAGGCGGCGAGAGAGGGGAGCAAACCATGGTTTTTAGTTTTGCTTGTATAAATACCGTAGGTATTTTAGAAATATTGTATCTGTATGTTTTTAGTAAAAAAGGAAAGCCGGTTGAGTCCTCTCATCATGAAGAACACCACAAGGTAGAAAAATAAGTCTTTTTTTAAAAATCGCTCCTATAAAAATAGGGCGATTTTTTAAATTGTTTACTTTCTCAGCTTATTAAGCAAGACCGAAGCTTGGTCATATCCTTGTTCTATGGCGGCTTTTATATCTCCCGCTTCGAATGCCGTTGAGTGCAGGGTGGATATAGGCGTACGCGTGTTCATGATTATTATTCTGTGCGGGACAAAGTTTATGTCGTTACCGGTAGCTATAGAAGAAGCAACGCTTCTGATCTGTTGCCTGATCTTTTTTATTTTTTTTAGCGGCGGCGGCAACATCTTGTCTTCTTTATCCAGATCTTCATTTTCGATAATAAAATCCGGATGTTCTTTTATAGCCTCCTGTATCCTAAAAGATACTACCTCCTCATAAAGATAGTCCTTCATATTGAATAACCTTTGATCCCATCGAATGCTTTTTTCTATATACTGATCGTTTAAAAACAAGAAAATGGTGTCGGCTCCGGTTTTTATCATTGATTCCAGGGAAAAATATATGCCGTCGGAATAATGGTGTCCGTCAATTTCAACCATTGGCAAAACGCCCGGTATTGAGGCCGATGCAAGGATCATTTTTTTTAAAATTTCGGGATTTTTAATGACGCGCTCTTCTTTTGTCGAAAAAACTTCTTTCTCTCTCTTTGTTTCATTGTGAGCTACGATCTGCAGCTCGATAGGAGAATTTATGATCTTATGTATATTGAATTTTTCGATAATGTCTAAAACGCCCTTGTGGCTAAAAAGCGCCGATGATTTTTTAATAAGGTTTTGAGGAATTTCTTTCCAGCTGAAAACACTTGAAGCCTTGGCTTGCTCGATCTCCAGCCAGATCTTTTCCAGTTCTTTGATATTTTCCGATTCCAGAAGCTTGGCTGCGTTCAGCGCGCCTACGGAAACCCCCTGAATATGCGAGGGTCTAATACCTTGTTCCCATAAAGCTTTGATGTAGCCAACGCTAAAGGCGCCGGTGAAACCCCCGCCGTTGAATATGATACCAACCTTTCCCAGATTATGTTTCCTTTTTTCCGTCATTTTTTATTGTTCGATCCTAATATTTTTAAATTAAACCTATTTATGTTAAAAAACAATACCCCTTTATTGCATAAAACGTATCATATAAGTTAGTATTAGTACTCTATTTATAAAAAGATATGAACGATCAAGTTATATTAAGATTCAATAAAGTTTCTTTTGAGTATAAATATGACAACCCCATATTGAACGAGGTTGATTTTTCTATCCGCAGACATTCAAAAATAACTATTATGGGTCAAAATGGCTCAGGAAAAAGCACGATCTTTAAACTTATTACCGGTGTCTTACATTCGGAATCGGGAAAGATCAGCGTTAGTCCGGGCGTTACTATTGCTACGGCTCAGCAGGTGATACCGAGGGAAGAACTCGATCTGACGGTTCGCGAATTTTTTGAAAAAAGATTCAATAAAAAGATATATGATATCGATCCGCGTATCGATAAAGTTTGTGAAGTTGTAAATTTAAATGCCCCACACGACAGAATTGTCAGGTCTTTTTCCGGCGGGCAGCAGGCGCGCTTGCTTTTAGCCTCGGCCATGATTCAGGATCCAGATATTCTTTTATTGGATGAGCCCACCAATAATCTCGACAAAGTGGGTATAGCTCATCTGACAAAATTTCTTATTGATTATAAAAAAACCTGCGTTGTCATTTCTCACGACGCGGATTTTTTAAATGCATTTACTCACGGGGTTCTGTATTTGGACGTATTCACCCATAAAGTTGAACAATATTGGGGGAATTATATGGATGTGGTTAAAGAAATTTCCGTACGTATAGAAAGGGAAAATGTTAAAAATTCAAGATTAGCGGCGATCATTTTGGCAAATAAAGAAAAGGCTAATTTCTTTGCCCATAAGGGCGGACAAATGAGGTTAGTGGCCAGACGTATGAGGGAGAAAGCGGAAGAGCTTGAAGAAGAAATGGTAGAAGTAAGAAAGGAAGACAAGCCGATCAGGGATTTTATCATTCCTACTCAGCCGGATCTGATAGGCGAGGTGGCCCACATATCTTCTTTTGATACTTTTAAGGATCACAAAAAGTCTGCGCGCAAGAAAGTCATCTCTATAAAAAAGGGGGAGCATTGGTTGGTTAGCGGTCCGAATGGAATTGGAAAGAGCACGCTTCTTGAGTCTTTGGTTTTAGGGAAAACAAAGGGCAATATAATAACGCCTGGGGTTAAAGTTGGCTATTACAGGCAAGATTTTTCAACTCTCGATTTTGAAGAAACGGTTTATAAAACCCTGATCGATGCAATGGAGAAAAGAGATGAGGATTATATGCGTTCCGTAGCGGCAGGATTCTTAATAACGGGGGAGATGATGAGGGCTAAGATCGGCAATTTATCGGAGGGGCAGAAGGGCTTAGTCGCTTTCGCGCAGCTTGTTTTGCAGAGACCGGGATTACTGATACTTGATGAGCCCACCAATCACATTAATTTCCGTCATTTACCGGTTATTGCTGCGGCCCTGAATAAATTTGCGGGAGCGATGATCTTGGTTAGCCACATTCCTGAATTTGTAAAACAGATCAGGATAGACGAAACATTGGATTTAGAAAAATAAAAACCCCCGGTTTTATCCGGGAGTTTTTATTATTCAAATTTTATTTTTAACTTTTTCGTTGTTGAGTGATTCATTTTCGGAAGATGTATCATGAGAATGCCATTTTTTAATGACGCGACAGCTTTATCTGCGTCTATTTCCTGCGGAAGGATGATCTCTCTTGAAAATCTTCCCCAATAGCATTCCTGGTAGAAATAATCTTCGTCTTTGATCTTTTCATTTTTTTCTCTCTTTCCACGTATAGTTACTTTTTCATTTGTTATGGCAATATCCAGGTCTTCCGGTTTAACTCCGGCTATAGTCGATTCGATAACTATTTCTTTATTGTTTTGGTAAACGTCGATCGTGAGTTGACCCTCGCCTTCATCTGAAATATCATCGGTTTTTTCGATACTCTCTTCTTCTGGTTTTATTGATCTTACTTTATTCGCGGGTGTTTTTGAGACTGCTTCTTCTTCTTCTTCTTCTGCTTCTTCTTCTTCTTCTTCTTCTTCTTCGCCTTCTTCGTTTTCTTCGTCTGAGATCTTAATTGTTTTCGGCTCTTCGGAGCTGGCACCTGCTAATTCTTCAAAAAATTTCTTGTCGTCTTGATCCATATTTTTTTTATTTAATTTTTATTTTTTATGTTCTTTGTATTTTTTCAAAATCATGGAGAATGAAAATTGCTAGCGTTATCAGGAATATTGTGGGAATTATGATCGGCTCATATCTTATTATAAGATAGTTGAAAGTTGCGTGCAATAAAGTTGCAAGGCCGATGCCGAATATCAGTATATTTTTTTTATTGGCAAGTATCGATCTTGCCCAGTAATATCCGACAAGTCCCGAGCTTAGTGTGTGAAGAAGAGTGGCTCCCAAAAAACGCAGGGTGGTGGTTTCTAGGGCTACCGGAAGAGTGACGTTAAAATTAGCGGCTACGTTTTCAACCGCAGCAAAGCCTAATGCCGCCGCTATCATATAGACCATCGCATCGACTGGTTCGTCAAATTCGCGGCGCTTGCTTATAACATAGTAAACGCCCAGGAACTTAAAGCTTTCTTCAAGGGTCGCCAAAATTAAAAAAGAAATAGCGCTATGTTCTTGGATCCCAGCCTGGATATATATCTTGTTAATGAACAACTGGAATAGGAGGACTACGAAAGTGGTTATTCCGCCAGTTAAAAATGCGATAAAAACAACCCTTAGCGATTCGGGTTTTTTATCTTCATTCAAATAAAAAATAAGCCATGCGATAGAGGGGATAAGACCTAATATAAGCGGCCAGTAATCCATATATTAAGTATAATACTAATCTACAAATCCGCAGATGGATGCGAATGATACGAATTTAATTTGTGGTATTCGTATATATTTGTTGATTCGCATTATGTTTACCACCCTTCAACCATCAACAGAGAATTTTCTTTTGTCGTTGGAAGGATCTGATATATTTGTTCGGTGATGAACGGCATAAACGGATGGAGGAATTTCATTGATCCCTCCAAGATATTTATCAGTGTTTCCTGTGCGGCGGCAGCGTCGGCTAGATCATTGTTCTCCGGTCTATTGCGGGGTTTGGACTCTTCAATAACTTTATCTGCAAAAGTATGCCAGAAGTAATGATAAGCGGTTTCGGCGGCGTGATTAAAATCATATTTATCCAAATATTTTGTGATCTTTTTCTTAGTGGTTTCGAGATCTTTCAGATTTTTTTTGTCTTTTGACGTCAGCTTTGGCTTGACATCTATTTTTCTATAGTTCATAAGTACAAATCTCGAGGCATTCCAGATTTTCGTAGCAAAATTTCTATAACCGCGGATCTTGTCTTCGGATATTATCGGATCGTTACCCGCGGTATTTCCTACAATAAGCGCCATGCGGACGGCGTCGGTTCCATAAAGTTCGGCAACTTCCAGGGGATTGATGACATTGTTTTTAGACTTGGACATTTTCTGTCTTTCTTTGTCGCGGACCAGGCCATGGAGGTAAACATCTTTGAACGGAATTTTTCCGGTGCGGTAGAGTCCGAACATTATCATTCGGGCGACCCAGAAGAATAAAATATCCCAGCCCGTTTCCATTACGTCTGTCGGATAATATTTTTCGAAATCTCCGGGTTTTGTAGTCATTAGTGTCGCATATGGCCATTGTCCGGAAGAAAACCATGTGTCGAATACGTCGGTTTCTTGCTTTAAATTGGTGGAGCCACAGTACGGGCATTTTTCCGGATATTTAGCGCTTACTATTACGCCATTGTTTTTTTTGCAGATTTCGCTCGTCATATCTTGGCAATACCAAGCAGGAATTTGAATTCCCCAAACGATCTGACGGGAAATATTCCAGTCATGCAGATTTTTCATCCAGTGCATAAATATTTTTTCGAATCTGGCGGGAATAAATTTTATTTTTTTGGATTTTACAGCGTCCACGGCTAGATCGCGAAGCGATTTGTTTAACTTTGAACTTTTAACTTTTAACTTAGAACTAGGCGCGGGTTTTTCTGTCATTTTCACGAACCACTGCATCATTATTCTGGGTTCGATGGTTGTGCCACATTTATAACAAATAGAAACCTGGTGTTTATAATCCTCGGGTTCTTTTACAAGGTTGGGCCGTAAGAGCTCGACAGACTTTTCGCGGGCTTCTTTTACTTTCATTCCCGCCATTTCCGGTCCGGCTTCTTCGGTCATTTTTCCATATTGGTTTATAACTGAAAATGGCTGAATATCTATTTCACTTTTATGATTTTGCCAAACAGCAAAGTCCACCGCATCGTGAAAGGGCGTGATCTTTAAAGCTCCGGTTCCGAAGGTCAGATCAACTGCCATATCGGACAATACCGGGATCTCTTTTTTAGTTAGAGGATTAACGACTTTTTTACCGATATATTTCGCCCATTTTGATTTCGGGTGAACGGCAATGGCGATATCCGCGGGGATCGTTTCCGGGCGGGTAGTGGCCACTTCGATATATTCATCGGTGCCTGCAAGTTTGTATTTTATGTAGTAAAGTTTGTCTGCTCTTTCTTCATATTTTATTTCCAGATCGGAAAGAGTGGTTTGGTGTTTGGTACACCAGTTTACCGGCTTTTCGGCGCGATAAACCAAGCCATCATTATAAAGTTTTTCAAATGTTTCGCTTACAACTTCTTTGATGTTTTCATCTAAAGTGAACTTTTCTCTGGACCAATCACAGCTGGCGCCGAGCTTTTTAAGCTGGCCTTCCATATATTTTTTATTGGCCAATGTGAAATCTTTTATTTCGTTATAAAGCTGTTCGCGAGGCATATCCCAAAAAGATCGGCCCTCTTTTTCCAGTTTTTTGTTGTACACGACTTGGGTTTCAAATCCGGCATGGTCCGCGCCGGGAAGCCAAAGCGCTTTTCTTCCTTGCATTCTCTGGTAGCGGGTCATTATGTCTTCCAGTGTCACAAAAAGAGCATGACCGATGTGAAGCGAGCCGTTGGCGTTTGGCGGAGGCATTATGATGGTAAACGGCTTTTTGTGCCTGGCGGGTAAATTGTCGGGGTTAAAATATCCGGAATCTTCCCAGAGCTTATATATATTGTCTTCAATTTTTTTGGAATCGTATTGCGGAGATAGTTCTTTATTCATATAGTGGCTCGTGTATACACGGGTCATTGTTATTATAGTAGATTTGCTTATAAATTTAAATTTGAATCCGCTTCAATTTTGAGGGATTTTCTTGCCCTGAGTTTTTTGAGGGATTTACTCGTCCCGAGCTTGCTTGCAGTGAGCCCTGTCGAACTGCCGAAGGATTTTTTTGCTAAAATACTAATGAATGCAGCGGCGCCGATCATGGCAGCATTGTCGGTATTGAATTTAATTTCCGGGGTCACAAAGTTTAATCCGCGCTTTTTAGTTTCAGACATTGCTGTTTCACGGAGTGTTTTGTTGCAGGCCACTCCGCCGCATAAAATTATTGACTTGGCAGAAAATTCTTCTGCTGCCCGCATAGCTTTTTTGACCAAAACGTCTATTGCTGCTTGCTGGAATGAGGCGGCGATATCGGCTTTATTGGCTTTGGGATTGTCGCGTAAATAATAAAGCACTGAAGTTTTTAATCCGGAAAAGCTAAAGTCATAGTTGTGTTGATTAAGCATTGGACGGGGGAAGGCGATAGCTCTTGGATCTCCTTGTTTGGAAAGTTTTTCTATTTCCGGTCCGCCTGGATATTGCAGTCCTAAAATTCTTGCGACTTTATCAAAAGCTTCTCCGGCAGCATCATCAACGGTTTCTCCAAGTTTTTCCCACTTGGTCAGGCTTTTCATTTTTAAAAGTATCGTATGTCCTCCGCTTACAATCAATCCGATAGCGGGGAATGACAGCTTTAAACTTTTAACTTTTAACTTTGAACTTTCGGTTTTTAGCAAAAAACCGTAGAGATGTCCTTCCATGTGATTTACTCCAATGAGCGGCTTCCTGATATCTTTTGCGAGTTCTTCGGCAAAAGTGATTCCCGCCCAAAGCGCAGGTTCCAACCCCGGCCCGACCGTGACGGCTATAATATCTATCTTCTTTTCTAGTCCCGCAACTTCTTTTTTAATTTTTTTATAGATCTTGGGAAGATTTTTTATATGTTCTCGTTTTGCGAGATTGGGAACAACGCCGCCGAACGGGCGGTGGATCTTTATTTGCGAAGAAACTTCATTAGCAAGAATTTCGAATTTTTGCCCGGCTTTTAATGAACCCGAGCACTTTAAAACAGCGATGGCGGTTTCATCGCAACTGGTTTCTATAGACAAAATTATTTTACTTTTTTTCATTTGGGGGATAACGAAACATTTTGTTTTGAGGAACATCTCGGAGGCGCGAAGGCGTCGAGAGCGAAGCGATCCGTCAGCTGACGGATATGCTGTTTCCGAAAAATAATTTGTTTAGTTTTTTATTTCTTTTTCGCTGGTTTATCTATTTTGATGCCGAGCTCTTTGAGCTGTTCAGCCGAAACTTCTGAAGGCGCATTCATCATCAAGTCTTTTCCTTCGCCGGTTTTGGCAAAAGCAATGACTTCGCGAATGTTCGGTTCGTTTTCCAGGATCATAATGAGTCTGTCTAGCCCCCAGGCTATACCGCCGTGCGGAGGAGTGCCGGTTTCAAAAGCTTTAAGCATATGGCCGTATTCTTTTTCGATCTTTTCATCGCTGAAGCCCATTATTTCCAAGACTTTTCTCAGGGCTTCCGGTCTGTGATTTCTGATGCTTCCGCCGCCAACCTCGCTGCCATTCAAGGTAATATCATATTGGGCGGCCATAATATTTTCTATATTTGTTTTGTTCATCAGGTCATTGTATGACTCCAGTTTCGTTCCCGAGAATGGATTGTGCGTGAATGTCCATTTTCCGTCATCTCCTTTTTCGAACATTGGAAAATCAACTATCCAGGCAAAAGCTAAAAGATCAGGATCATTTTTATCGGTCCTTATATCCGGTTTGTCGGAGCCATATTTTTCCATTGCTTCTTTATATGTAATTCGCGGAAAAGGAATTTGTTGGATCTTTTTGTGCGGATAAATTTTTTGCACTACTTCGATGAGCGCTTTTTCATTGACACGCATCACATCTTCTTCGGTGACGAAGCTCATTTCCAGATCCATTTGGGTAAATTCTGGTTGCCTGTCGCCTCGGGTATCTTCATCTCTGAAGCACCTGGCAAATTGGAAATATTTTTCAAAGCCAGAAGCCATTAAAAGCTGTTTATATTGCTGTGGAGCTTGCGGGAGCGCATAAAATTTACCCTGTTCAAGTCTGGACGGAACGATAAAATTTTTTGATCCTTCGGCCGTGGCAATGGTAAGATTTGGGGTTTCTATTTCACAGAAACCCTCTTTTTCTAAAAGATTTCTGGTGAGCAGCATAACTTTATGCCTGTTGCGGATATTTTTTTGCATTCTTGGTCTGCGCAGATCCAAATATCTGTATTTCAAACGGACCTCTTCATCTATATCTTTTCCGTCGCCGTTTATATTCAAGGCTGGGGTAATCGCTTCATTTAAAACATTGATCGAAAAAATTTCCACCTCAATCGCTCCGTTCTCTTCGTTTTTATTTATTAGTTTTTCCGGGCGGGGATTAACTTTGCCGGAAACTTCAATGACCCACTCTGATCTGATGGTGCTGGCAACACTAACTGCTTCTTTATGGTTGGGGAGAGCTACGGCCTGCACTTTTCCGGACATATCACGCAGATCCACGAATATTAACTTTCCATGGTCGCGGCGCACATCAACCCATGCAAAAATTTTTACTTCTTCTCCAACTTTATTTTTCAGGTCCTTTATATATGTTCTTTCCATTTTTTGTTTTTAATTATTTTTTTATTTATCCCATGCTTAATAAATTAAGCGTGGGAATTAAAATGCCCTTACAAAGTTGCCAATGACTAAATTGATAACTTTGTAAGGGCAATTGTAAATTGCGGTACCACCTTACTTTGTTTGATCTTAAAATCAAACCTCATTTTAGCTATAACGGGCAAACCCGGGAAGGTCTACTTTCTTTTAAGGATTTCTTCTTCCGGCTCGGCTGTGTTGGCAGCGTCGGCGCCTTGTTATTTATTTTAAGTAATTCTATCAATTTAAAACCGGTTATGCAAACCGGTTTTTTAAAAAAATAATTAATCTTTTTTTGCAAATTTTTCTTGAAGATCTTTTGTTAATTCGGTTATTTGCATCCACGCTAAAGCCCAAATCCACACAAAAAGAGCCATTGGCCATGATATTTTGCTCGGCATCAAATATCCGGATACGGCTAGTCCGGTAGCTATTATTTGCGTGCCAATAGTAGCCATAATAACTTCCTTACTGGGCAAGAATTTATACCATCTTTCTTTGGTATGAGCCACGAAAATAAGTGCGTGTCCAGAAATGGTTAATTTTAGGAAAAACATTGTTTGGATTATTTCAATTGGAAAGTGAAGAATGTTCAGCGTCAGAACGAACAAGCAGATACTGTTCAATATGCCGACGAATCCGAATAAAAGACTTGATACAAATCTTTCTTTGGTTTTTATCCTGGCAGGTTCTGAAGAAATTTTAACCCTATCAAATGCAAGCGAAATAATAGGAACATCGTTTAAAAATGCCAATAAAATCAATTGCAGCGGCTGTAGAGGATAAGATCCATATATAATTCCCAATACCAAGATAGTTATTATTAATCGGAAGCTTTCGGATATTCTATAGACCGAATAATTATAGAGACGTACGAATATTTTTCTTGATTCAATAATGGCGTCTTTAATTACAGAAAGGCCCTGGCCGAGCAATACTATATCAGCCAAACTTTTCAGAGCGGTAACAGCGCCTGAAACAGCTATGCCGACATTTGCAATTTTTAATGCCGGTAGATCATTTATACCATCACCGGTTGCGGCGACTATATATTTTGATTTAAAAATTTTAACGATTTCATATTTATCTTTTGGTAAAATTTCGGCAAAAGCCGCTGCGTCTTTCATGTTCTCTAAAGCACTTTCGGGTTTATTGTATGAATCCCTTGTTTCTTTTACCGACAGTATTTTTCCCGGAAGACCGAGTTCTGTCGAGATCCTTTTTGTAATTATTTCATTATCTCCGGTAAGCATTTTTACTCCGATTCCGTTTTCTTTCAAAAACTCTATAACTTCTTTGGAGTCTTCATCCAGCGGATCGGCCAAAAATAAAATTCCGGCCATATCCATATTTTTTTCCTCGGCATTTTTTTTATTTATTGCCACCGCCAGAACCCTAAAACCTTTTGCGGCCGCATCATTTATGTCGTTTTCAAATTTTTGTTGTAATTCCGGGGAAGTAAATTCATCAAATGCCTGAATTATTTGCGGCGCACCCATGCTTATTAGGATTTTTTCTTGTCCTCTTTGAATAAGGACCGTCGATCTTTTTCTTTCCGAATCATAAGGTATAAAATTTAATATTTCCGTATTCTCGGTAGAGCCTTTTATCTCTTCAAATTTTTTAATTATAGCCAAATCTATCGCATCCGGAGTTTCATCGAGTGTTGCAAGGCGGGCCAACTCTACGATATTTTCGGTTGATAATTCTTTTTGATACGAAATTACCTTTTCAATGCTTATTTTATTCTTAGTAAGCGTGCCGGTTTTATCGGTTAGAAGCATGTTTACATTAGCAAGATCCTGAAGCGCTGAGAGTCTTCTTACGACCACTAATTTTTTTGCCAGTCCCGCAGCTCCGATGCTCAGAATAATTGCCATAACCGCCGGTAACGCTATTGGAATCCCGGCTATTATAAGGCTCAGATCGAGAGTGAGAAGGTCTTTTATTCCAAAGCCTTTAATCAGTAAGACGAGCGTGAGAATGATAACTGCGCCTAAACTGATAAAGGTAAGAAATCTGGTTATCGTAAGAATATCTTTTTCGAGTATGCTTTTTTGTTTTGGGGCTTCAATCGAAAAGATCGTTTTACCAAAAAAAGTATTTTTTCCGGTGGCCACGATTTCAGCTTCTAGGTTCCCTGTTGCTATAAAAGATCCGGAAAAAATTTTATCTCCGATCTTTTTTTCCTTGAGCAATGATTCCCCCGTTAGGACGGCTTCGTTAGTTGAAAGATTTTTTGCTGCGGTCACGGTGGCGTCGGCGGGAATCATGCTTCCCAAACCAAGCCTTATTCTATCGCCGGGAACAAGATATTTTGCGTTTATCGGCGACCATTTATTGTCACGGAAAGTCGAAACGTCAAAAGACAATTTTTGCCTTATTTGTTCCAATGCCTTATCGGCTTTGAATTCTTGCCATCTTTGAACTGAATAATTTACAAAGTATAAGGCTAAAATAAAATATGCATCAAAAATTCTATTGCTTAGCCGTGAAAGCAGCGCTGCTCCGAGCAACATGAGGGATATGGGAGAGTAGAGCGGGGCTAAAAATTTTTTTACAACACCGGTTCTTTTTTCTTCGACATCGTTCGGTCCGTATTTTTTTATTCTGTTTTCTGCTTCGATCGAAGTTAGGCCGGAAATAGTTTGCATGTTCATATACTTATTTTAATAGATTTAAATAAAATTAGCTAAATAAAGGCGGCCTTTTTTAAAAAAATAAGCCGATATCAAAAAATACATCATTATTATAACCAACACCATGAAGGGCGGCGCCATTATTGGATGGATGGCTATTTTGGCGCCTGAGCCATAACGGAACCCTAGATTTTTTTAAGAAAAAATGCTTAAATAACTCCAGGTTCTTATCGGTCCTATCGTCTAATGGTTCAGGACATGTCCCTTTCACGGACAAAATACGGGTTCGATTCCCGTTGGGACTACTTTTAAATAAATTATGCTAAATATTTTTTTGGGTTAATATTAAGGTATGTTCAGATTTTTTGAAATTTTGCCAGCAACTTTATCCTGGGGAACGCTTATAATTCTTTTTTTTATTTCTTGGAAGTTCGCTGCCGTGGCTGCGATCTTTATTATTTTATTCGATACTTATTGGCTTTTAAAGACGCTTTATCTGTCTCTTCATTTGAGGTATTCCTTTACCAAGATGAGAGAAAATGAAAAAAGGGATTGGTTGAACGAGTTGAATTCTTTGACTCATAATTCTCAGCAAGCTTTAAATAGCAAAATAAATTGGCAAGATATATACCACCTAGTTATTCTTCCGATGTATAACGAGCCTTATGACGTAGTAAAAGAATCTTTTGAAAGCTTGGTAAAAATGAATTATCCGCTGAGTAAAATGATCTTGGTTCTAGCGATCGAAGAAAAAGCCGGAGAAGGGGCAAAGAATATAGCCCAAAAAATAGAAGAAGAATTCGGCGGTAAATTTTATAAATTTTTGGTAACAACTCATCCGATGAATGTTCCGGGAGAAATTCCGGGAAAGGGATCCAATGAAAGCTATGCGGCCGAGCAAGTGAAAAAAATGGTAATTGACCCCGCTAGAAGCCGCCCCGCTGAAGGCGGTGCTACGGGCACCTTGGGGTGCCCTGCTTCTAACGGGGATTTGGACTATGAAAATATTTTGGTTTCGGTTTTTGATGTGGATACGCAGATCGGTAAAGAATATTTTGGTCTTTTGACTTACAAATTTTTGACCTGCGAAAAACCGCAGAGAACCAGTTTCCAGCCGATCCCGCTTTTTACCAATAATATTTTTGAAGCTCCAGCGCTTGCGAGGGTGGTTTCTTTTTCCGCAACTTTCTGGCATATGATGCAGCAAGCTAGGCCGGAAAGACTGACAACTTTTTCTTCTCATTCAATGCCATTTAAAGCGCTGGTAGAGATAGGGTATTGGCACAGAGATGTGGTTTCGGAAGATTCCAGAATTTTTTGGCAATTATTTTTACATTATGATGGTGATTGGCGCGTTGAGCCGATGTTCTATCCGGTGTCTATGGATGCCAATGTTGCTCCGGGTTTTTGGAAAACAATGATAAATATTTATAAACAGCAAAGACGCTGGGGTTGGGGAGTGGAAAACGTCCCTTATCTTTTAAATGGATTCAGAAAAAATAAAAATATTCCTTTTAAAACTAAATTTTATTGGGCCTTCAATATAATTGAAGGTTTTCATTCCTGGGCGACGAACGCGATTATAATTTTTGCTATGGGCTGGTTGCCTATTTTGATAGGCGGACACGCTTTTGATAGAACTATCCTGGCTTATAATTTGCCGAAAATCACGGGATTTATTCTGAATCTTTCAACTATTGGCATTGCCAGCTCGGCGATCTTAAGCATTATTTTATTGCCGCCTAAGCCAAAAGGTTTTAAGCCTTGGTATTATGCGCTTTATCTCTTGCAATGGATCTTGATGCCTTTTACGCTAATAATTTTTGGAGCTATTCCGGGGCTAGAAGCTCAAACTAGATTGGCTTTGAGCGGAAAATTCCGTTTAGGTTTTTGGGTGACGCCGAAGGGGAGATATAAGAGCAGCGATTAATTATTAGATTATTGTGTGAGGAGTTTATCCCGAGTCTGGTCGAAGGAGGTCAATGACGGCGAGCAATTTATTGTAATCATAAGATCTTAAGCGAGATCGGTTTGTTATACTAAACATATGACAAAACCAATAATTTATATTTTAGTTATGGCGGCTATAGTTGTTGGCGTTGATATTTTTTTCTTTAGAGATCAATTTTGGGAAAGACTTATAGCCAATGTTGGCATTGTATTGGTGTTTATTGCTTTCTATTTGAGATTTTTTAAATAAGAAACCGCTGAGAATTTATTTATTAAAATACTAGTTATTTTTAAGTCCGTTCAGGAAATCTTTATAACTCATCGGCTTTTTCCCCTCGGGTTGAACTCTGACCAATTCTAATTTTCCATCTTTAAGTTCGGCATCTAATAATTTTACCCGCTTCTCTCCACCCGCCGGCCGGCGGATCGTTTTTATAAAAGTAAAAACTCCGGGGTCTGGATTTAGAGCGCGGATCTTGTTAAATATTTTCTCTACTTCGTCATTGCGAGGAGTATGCGACGAAGCAATTTCTTTTGTTGGGATTGCCACGGCCTTGGAAGGCCTCGCAATGACAGAGGGGGGTAATTCTACGAATCCGTCTTCGGTTGAGAATTTTTTGGTAAAAGTTGCTTTGTCGTGATCTTGTTCGATCCCTTTTATTTTCCCCGATAAATATTTTGGCAGATCTTCTATTAATAATTTTGCTCCAAGCTCGGCAAGTTTTTTTTCTAGGGATATATAATTATCTTTTTCGGTGATATCGCATTCGGTACCGGCTAGGACTGGACCGTGGTCGATTTCTTTGTCTATCAAAAAAAGATCCACGCCGGTTTTTTTATCTCCGTTTAAAATAGCGGTCTGTATAGGCGATGGACCGCGATATTTTGGAAGAAGGGACGGGTGTACGCCGATAGTTTTTAGCTTAGGAATATTAATTATCTCTTCGGAGATAATTTTATTGTATGCGGCAACTATGAACACATCTGCGTTTATTCCGGCGAGTTTGGTTTTTATTTCAGAAAGTTTTATGGGTTGATAGATCTTGATATTGTTTTTTAGGGCGAGCAATTTTACCGGGGGAGCGGTTAAAACCTTTTTTCTGCCGGTTGGCTCATCGGGATTGCAAACAACGGCTTCGGGAACCAGTCCTGCTTCAATAAGTTTTTCCAAAACAATAGCCGCAAATTGCGGGGTACCGAAAAATACATATTTCATGGTGTTTGTTTTAGTTATTGCGAGTGGAACAAAGTAATTTATCAGAGATTGCCGCGCTTTGCCCATCCGAAGTCTTTGATGAAGGACGGTCGCAAACCCCCCTCGGTCGTAGCCCTACGGGCGAGACCTCGCAATGACGAAGATTTAGAATATTTTATTATTTATAATTCTCTGTTCTTTTCCTGCTTTTCATATTTTCGCAATCTTTTCGCCTTATCTATGAATAAAACTCCATTTAAATGATCGGTTTCGTGTTGGAAAACCCTAGCTAGAAGCCCCCAAGCTTTTATTTTTATTTTTTTACCATTTGCATCAAAGCCTTCTATTGTTATTTTTTCGGGGCGATCAACTTCTCCGTATATTTCCGGAACGCTAAGGCAGCCTTCCTCCATAACAATAGTTTCTTTTGAAAGTTTGGTGATAACGGGATTAAAGATCGAGTATTGTTTATTATCAACTTTAGCGATAAAAAGACGCATATCCATTCCAAGTTGATTGGCGCTAAGTCCGACTCCAATAGCTTTGGCCATCTCTATACGCATATTTTTTATCAATTCGCGGATCTCTTTTTTACTATGTTCATTAAAATCAAATTCAGCCGCTTTGCGTCTTAAAAATTTTTCCTGTTCTTTGTTGTTTATGGTCCAGATCATTGTATATTTAAAATTCTAATTTCAAGTTCGAGGGCTTTTTAACTTTTATTTTACGTACAAGTTTTGGATGAGCTATTTTTCCCACCTCCTTCAGCATTTTCATGAAATACGCGCCTTTATTTTCTACGCTTTTTCGCTCGGCTACGTCTCGCGCTTTTCTTATCAATTCCTGGTTATCATATATTTTACAAAGCCGCATGTAAATAGCTTTGTGTTTTTGGTCATCCAGTATTTCGGCCAGCATTAACCCGGTCGATTGGAATGGTTTATAAACTCTCGATTCCTTGGACCTTTTTTCTAAAGTTTTAAGATAGCCGGTTGAAATGTCTCTTAAATTTTCCATTGTGATAGAATTATATATCATTACAATAAACTCGTTAACGGATCAGTGTTTTGGTGAGTTGATGAATTATTATGCGCCGACTTTTTATCGCTATAAATATTCCAGAAGATATAAAGAAAAAAATTTCTCAAAAAAGCGAATTATTAACTTCTTTAATGAGAGGATCTGGATCGATATCTGAAAAGAACATACACATTACCTCTTCAGACAATTTTCACATCACACTCGTTTTTTTAGGTTATCAGGAAGATGGGGCGATATTACCGATCATAAGATCTATGCAGGATATCGCTTCCGGGATCAGGGTGCCGGACGTGGTTTTGGATAATATTTCATATGCTCCTCCGAAGGGAGTTCCTCATATGATCTGGCTAAACGGTACCAAGGAGACATCGAAGGGTCTTGCTGCTTTAAAGGTTTCCCTTGAGGATGAATTGATAAAAAATGGGGTTAGGTTTAAATTAGAGAACAGAAAGTTCAATTCGCATATTACAATGGCAAGATTAGTTGAAATTCCTAAGGCGGATCTACTCGAAATAGACGCTGGCTTTAAAGGATTTGATTGGTCATTTGTGCCCGAGAGCATAGATCTTATGGAATCTCATTTGTCGGGCAGGGGCGCGAGGTATGAAGTTTTACAAAGGATAAAATTAAGCGAAGATTAGTTTTTAGATGTTATAATAAAAATATGAATAAGATCTTAGAAAAAAATAAAGAAAGTTTGCGAGTTTTTTTTCGTCGCGTTGGCGCAGTGATGCATTGGCATGCTCTCAAGAATATTGCAAAGAGGTCAAGCACGGTCATTGCGGGTATTTTCATAGTCGCCTCTTTGGTTGGAAGTGGCTTTTATTTTGGGTATTCATATGGAGCTTATTACCCCAAAAACATAGTTATTAAAGATGTTTCCAATATAGAACCGAGCGGTCAAACGAACGTTGATTTTAGTGTTTTTTGGCAGGCCTGGGATATGTTGAAGAGCAATTATCTTAAAGGGGCGACATTAAAAGATCAGGATATGGTCTATGGAGCGATCGATGGCTTGGTAAATTCCACGGGAGATCCGCACACGGTTTTTATGCGGCCTGATGATTATAAAAAATTTGAACAAGATATCGCCGGCGAGTTTGGCGGCATCGGCGCGGAGCTGGAAGTTAAGGATAATTATGTAGTGGTTTTAGCTCCGCTTGATAATACGCCGGCTTCGCGCGGAGGTATTAAGGCCGGAGATAAAATATTGGCCGTAGATGGCAAGCCGCTTTCAAAGCCCGACGCCAACGAGGCTGTTAAAGTGATAAGGGGTGCTGTCGGTACTAAGGTGACTTTGACCCTTTTAAGTGACGGCGATACGAAGCCGCACGACATTACTTTGACCAGAGCGACTATTGAGACCCCGACCGTTAAATGGTCAATTAAAGATAAGGACATCGCTTATATTCAGTTATTTAGTTTTAATGAGCAGTCGCCCTATCTTTTTTATAAAGCTGCAATGGAAATTATGTCTAGCGGCGCAAAGGGCATGGTTTTGGATCTGAGAGATGATCCGGGCGGCTATTTGGAGGCAGCGGTAAATATTTCTGGATGGTTTTTTGACAAGGGAACTCCCGTGGTAAGTGAAAGGTTCAGAAATGGAAGTGAAACTAAGTTCACTGCCAATGGTACGGCCGCCTTTAAAAATATGCCTATGGTTGTATTGGTTAATCAGGGCTCGGCTTCAGCTTCCGAAATTTTAGCCGGCGCCTTGCGTGATGATCGCAACGTAAAACTTGTCGGCGAAACCACATTCGGCAAGGGAACTGTTCAGGACCTGGAGCCGCTTAAAGATGGTTCACAGATAAAAATGACGATCGCTCAGTGGGTTATGCCCAAAGGAGGAATAATTGAGAAAAATGGCTTGAAGCCGGATATAGAAGTGAAGATAACCGATGCCGATGCGGCCGCAAAGAATGATGTTCAGCTCAATGCTGCGCTTCAGGAAGTGCAAAAGATGATAAGTAACTAAGGCAAAAAAAGATCCCCGCAGTGCGGGGATCTTTTTTTAAGCGGTTATTACATCCACTATTTTTATATATCTTTTATTTCCGTCAAATTTTGTTTTCTTGGAAGAGCGGAATTTTACTTTTCCATTCGTAGCGGCATAAAGCGTATCATCGGCTCCGCGTCTGACATTTTTACCCGGAATATATCTCGTGCCTCTCTGGCGTATGATAATCTGGCCGGCATTGATACCTTCGCCGTCTTGTTTTTTAACTCCTAATCTTTTTGCCTCGGACTCACGTAAGTTTTTACTGGTTCCGAGGGATTTAGTATGCGCCATATTCGGAAATTTCTAATTTTTAATTTCTAATTTCTAATCAATATCCAATGTTTAAATTTCTAATGTTCAAAACTTCAGTCTTTAGAACTTAGTTGGACATTGAAAATTTGTTATTGGAAATTGTTTTAGTCCATATATTATATTAAAATGTATGTGTCTATGTCAAATAAATTGGCTGAAATTAAAGATCGGGCGATGATATTTCTGAGGAAGCGCGAAGTTATTTTATTTTTGATATTTTTTGTTATTTCTTCATTATCTTTTGGCCTTGGTTATATGTATGCGAAAGATAGTAATATTGCACCGATAATAATTGA
>JAMCXE010000026.1 GCA_023474975.1 Patescibacteria group bacterium | reverse complement strand
CAGTCAACTTAAAAAAATGCCCCGTATTGCTAACGGGGCACATTTTATTTTTCGTAGGGATTGTATACGTATCTCTTATTCTCATTCTTATTTCTTACTTCCATTTCCAAAACATACGCTTCGCCAAGAAAAAAAGAATTCCAACGAATTCTAAATTCTTCGCCCTTATCATGAAAATCGGCAACAGCTCTGATAGAAATTATTATGTTCCTATCTCCGTCCGATATTCCGAACATTTCATACAATTCACAGGTATGCCCAAAAATGTAAATAATCGATCCGATATCCATTTTTCCGAGATCGATCAAATTAAAGAACCACTCAGTTAAACGAATGAAGTGCTCAAGACCCTCTTTGAGCATTTTCTTTTTCCAATCTTCATATTCCTTCCCCTTGTCGTTTCTTACCGGCATAATATAATAGCTTTAAAAAAATACAAAAAGGCTTTTGAGGAATTGAATTTACTTGAAAAATAAATTATATTGATTAATTGGGAAATTAATAAAAACAAGGTAGATGGGATTTCCCTCCGGTAAATTTACTGACGTAAATTTCCTTCGGGCCGGCCCTCACAGCGCTCGCCTCGCCTTGAGCGAACTCGCGCTTTGCTCCGGGCTTCAAATCCCACCGATTCAAAAGCATAAAAATAGCCCCGATTTCGGGGATATTTTTATGCTTAGCGCGGTAGATGGGATTTGAACCCACGGTCTCCTCCGTGACAGGGAGGCGCTTTAGGCCAGCTAAGCTACTACCGCATACAAACGAACATTTATTCTCTAACTTTTAATCTATTCAATATAATTTATTTTTCAAGTAAATTCAATTCCTCAAAAGCCTTTTTGTATTTTTTTAAAGCTATTATAGCGTCATCTTTTTTTATCTCCATTGTCGGATCCCTTAAGATCTTAACAGCCAGCGTATGAGCATTTCTTACATCATCGATACTCTGCAAATTTTCGTGGTTAAGTATCTCTAGTTTTTTATCAAGATCACTACCCAAATACCCAGCCATCTTCAAGATCTCGTCTAAAATTTTATCCGCCTCCAAAACAGCTAATTTCCAATCCTGCTGCTCAGAAGATAAAATACGCTTTCTTATTTGCTCCCAACCCTTTAAAGATCTCCTTTGGGTTATATTTCCCTTACCTAGTATATCGATGTATCGTTCTGCTTTTATATCAAAATAATTCACCTTGGTTACTATATATATGATCCCCCATAAAAGTAATCCGGAAATTAAGACAGAAACCAGTTCTAACCAAATCAAATTAGGACTAAGCCAAGTCCAAACCATATCTTTTAAATCAAGTAAAATTTTAAGAACTGGTGCGAAATTCATTTAATAACTAATTATATAATTTTTCATAGAACTGTCCGATACCTAAAATATCCGCTTCCCTAAAATGTTTTCCAATAAGCTGAAAACCGATCGGCAAACCAGAATTGTTTTTAACCGGTATCGAAACTGCCGGCACTCCAGCTAAATTTACGGGAATAGTAAATATATCGGACAGATACATAGCTAAAGGATCGTCTGACTTTTCTCCAATTTTAAATGCTGGCGTTGGTGTTACCGGCGTCAATATTACATCAACCTCTTTAAATGCTTCATCAAAATCTTTTCTTATCAAAGCACGCGCTTTCTGTGCCTTTGCATAGTAAGCATCATAATAGCCGGACGAAAGCACGAAAGTTCCAAGCAGTATTCTCCTTTTTGATTCCGCCCCAAAACCAGACTCTCTATTCTTTTTGTACAAATCAATCAAATTATCAGCCTTTTCTCTAGTGCCGTAACGTATCCCATCAAAACGAGACAGATTGGCGCTTACTTCAGCGGGCATAATAATGTAATAACAAGAAAGCGCATATTTGGTATGGGGCAAGCTTATCTTCTTAGTTTTAATACCAAGCTTTTCAAAATCTTTTACAACTTCATTCATTTTGGCGGCAATGTTTTTATCTAAGCCTTCAACAAAATATTCTTCAGGAATACCCACTTTTAATTTCTTAATATCTTCAATGTTCGGACTTAAAAGATCGGCGCCGAACTTAAAGGAAGCGCTTGTGGAATCCATAGGATCCTGCCCGCTCAGCTCTTTAAGCAATAAAGCTGCGTCTTCAACTGTTTTAGTAAAAGGACCAATCTGATCTAGGCTTGAAGCCATAGCCATAACTCCATATCTGGAAACGGCACCGTACGTCGGCTTTAATCCAACTGTGCCGCAAAGAGCTGCCGGCTGACGGATAGATCCCCCGGTATCAGAACCAAGCGCGGCTATTGCCATTTCTGAAGCAACTGCTGCCGCCGAACCGCCAGAGGAACCCCCCGGCACCCTCTCTAAATCGTGCGGATTATGCGTGACCTGAAACGCCGAATTTTCCGTGGAAGAACCCATAGCAAATTCATCCATATTTGTTTTTCCTAAAAATATAGCCCCAGCCAATCTCAACTTATTTATAACTGTGGCGTTATAAGCGGCTTTATAATCTTTTAAAATCTTTGAAGCTGCCGTGCAGCGCAATCCCTCAATCAAAATATTATCTTTAATTGCCATCGGTACGCCGCCCAAAACTCCCGGTCCCTTACCGGCCGAAATATTTTTATCAACTTCTTCGGCCTGCCTCATCGCCATATTTTCAGAAAGATCAAGAAAGGCGCCAATTTTAGCATCTTCTTTTTTAATATGATTAAAAAATGCCTCTGTTAGTTCTCGGGAGGAATACTCTTTCTTGGTCAAATCATGATGAATTTTTTTAATAGTCAGCCCTTTGATATTCATATAGATTTCCCTATTCAAAAACCGGTGGGACTTTTAAATAGCCATCTTTCGACTCAGGAAAAGATTCTACTCCTTTTCCTTGATCTTTAATCTCATTGAATTCGTCTTCTCTAGTTATATTTTTCAAACTTGTTCCGCCCGTCATTGGAACTACGCCAGAAGTGTCTAAATTAGCCAATTCTTCAAAATGGCCTAGAATATTTTTAAAATCAGATAAAAACCTAGCCTCATTCTTAGGATCTATTTCTATTCTGGCAAGCTCTGCCAAGTGTTTTAAAATTTTATCGTTTATCTCAGCCATAAAATCTATAATACCATTTATTTTATCAAATCCAAGAACTCTTTTTCGTTAAGTATCCTGACTCCTAATTGTTTTGCTTTGTCGGCTTTAGAGCCGGGCTCGGCGCCGACAACAACATATGAAGTTTTTTGAGAAACCGATTCGCTCACATCTCCGCCAAGTTCCCTGATCTTATCTTTTGCGTCCCCTCTCTCCAAAGTTTTTAGTGTTCCGGTCAGCACAAAAGATATGCCTTTAAGTTTTCGGCTTCTAATTGTTTTCTTTTCAAGTTTTATTTTTATACCATCCGCTTCTAATTTCTGAAGGAGTTTTATATTACGGCCTTCGTGAAACCAATTATAAATACTTTCGGCTACTTTAGGACCAATATCAGAAACCTCCTGCAATCTTTCCATTGATAATGTTTTATAATACTCCATCACATCGCCAATTCCTGGCTGCTTGTCACGAAAATCCGAAACAAACTTATCGGCCAATAAAACCGCGGTTTCTTCACCTACATGTAATATTCCTAAACTATAAATAAATTTAGCCAAAGACACTTCTTTTTTAGCAGCAACTTCTTTAACTATATTTTCTGCTGATTTTTTACCCATTCTTTCTAAGGCCTCAATATCACCTTCTTTTAAATCAAAGATATCCGCCGCATCGTTTATCAGCCCTTCGTCCATAAACTTATCAATTATTTTAGGACCAAGCATGCAACTCTTCATAACGCCGCGGGAAACAAAATGATAAAGACCTTCGCGGTGTACGGCGGCACAATTTCGATTAGAGCATTTAAAAGCAACTCCATCGCGGATTACAGGCGAGCCATCAACCGGACACTTCTTTGGCATTTTAAATTCTTTAGTAATCTTAGGACGAAGCTCTTTTAAAACCTTAGATATTTTAGGAATAACATCGCCGGCGCGGGAAACAATCACAGTATCGCCCACCCTGACGCCCAATCTTTTAATTTCATCGGCGTTATGAAGAGTTGCATGCGTTATAGTAATTCCGCCAACTTGAACGGGTCGCATAACAGCTACGGGCGTCAAAACTCCAGTACGGCCCACCTGAATTTTTATATCTTCAACAACCGTCTCTGCCTCTCTTGGAGAAAATTTATAGGCAATTCCAGCGCGCGGGGCCTTGCCGATAATTCCTGCCGTTTCGTATTCTTTATTGCTATTAACCAAAATAACCACTCCATCTATTTCATAATCTAATTTTTCCCTATTAACACCAGCCCAATAATCATGAAACTTAAACACTTCGTCTAAATTTTTAGCGGATTGATTATGCGGATTGGTTTTAAATCCCCACGATCTTAAAATTTCATGCTCGGTCTCATGCTTAGCAACACCCCATTTTTCCAGCTCATTAGCCGGTAAAGCAATATCGTAGGCATAAGAATCCAGTTTTCGGCCAGCCGTTACTTTCGGATCAAGCTGACGCACGGAACCCGCCGCAACATTTCTAGGATTAGCATAAGTTTTTCCGCCCTTTTCTTCCTGCTCTTTGTTTATTCTTTCAAATTCTTTCTTTGTTAGAAAAACCTCGCCCCGAACTACAAGTTTTTTGGGTAATTTTATTTTAGCTTTGCCGTCATCCAGTTTTAACGGAATTGCCTCAATCGTCTTTAAATTCTGAGTTATATCTTCGCCAACAAGACCGTTACCGCGAGTCGCGCCCTTAATAAAAATCCCATCGTCATAAAATAATTCAACGGCCAATCCGTCTAATTTTAGCTCACAATAAAAATCAGATCTTATTTCTCTTCCTAGATAATTTTGAAGGCGCGTCAGCCAATCAACCATATCCGCCTCAGAAAAAGTATCATTAAATGATATCATCGGTGTATCGTGTACGATCTTGCCGAATTCTTTAAGCGGCTCGCCACCCACTCTCTGCGTTGGAGAATCGGACGTAATAAATTCCGGATACTGATTTTCCAAATCAAAAAGCTCTTTTTTTAAAGAATCTAAGGCCTCGTCAGAAATTAAAGATTTGTCCAGAACGTGATAAGCATATCGGTACTTCTCAATTGATCCCCTTAAATCTTCTATTCTTTTTTTTGCACGCTGCTTATCCATCATTATTTTGGAATAGTCATATCTTTATAAAAAGTATATGAGGAATCCTTGAATGTAGCGGAAGAAGAAATTGTGTAGTAATAATGTGAACTATCCTGATTCACTAAATTACAAGTTGTAGTTAAAATCGAATTATCAAACGGCCTCTGATCACAAAAAAGACCACCGTCTCTGCAAAGCTCGTCCTTACATTGATAATTATCTTTTATGAATTTATACATCCTCCACTCCAGTCCGGCATCAGCGGCAAAAACGGACTTAGAAGAATTGCCCGCATCTGCAGTTTGCCGAGTTTGGCGGACGGTCATAAGACCCGAAATAGCCGTAGCTCCGATAATTATTCCGGATAAAACCAAAACAACAATCATCATTACTTGGCCATCGGTTTTATTGATTTTTTTCATATCTTTAATCATTTGAATCTTGAACTTCTAAAATTATTTTAATATCTGATGTCGTTTCTTGGACTAATTGTAGTTTCTAAATTTGTAAAAGGAGTTTGAGAAGAAATTTGCGTGTTATTGGCGCCCACGCGAAGCAGAAGAGTTATGCGCGGGTAATATTGACTCACGGTATTATCTACCCGAAAGTTAGCAAAATCCACTCTTAAATTTTCGCTGACTATTCCGCTAAAATATCCGGATGATGCATCTGCGCTACAATCGGCATAGCTATTTGCGCCGATATTCCATTCTAGAGATTTTGCAGCCGCATTCCAACGATAAGTAATATGATCATTGCCATAGAGAAATTTAAGACATTTGTATTCAATTGGATTTCCGTCGCTTGGACAATTTGCTGGTCCGGCCGTACAAACAGTTTCTGTTTCAAAGGTAGTGCCGATTCCCTTTCTGATCATCCTAGCCATCTGCTCCAAAGTAAGTTCGGCATCGCTGTTGGCCGAAATCAGAGCAATAGATGTGCGATCCGAACGAAGAGATGTAATAAAAATTCCCGAAGTAATGGCAATGATAATAGTAAATACAGAAATAGCTACTAAAAGCTCTATCATCGTAAATCCACTTTCTTGTTTCAATGTTTTTTTGAATATTTTTACCATATTATCCACCTATAATTGATTATTGAGATTAAACTTAAAATTCTTCAGATCATAAAAATGATCCTCAACGCTAAAGCTATATAAAGAGCCGCGAGAAGTCCAATAAACGGTAGATATCACCTTAATGTGTTCGGTGCCGTCAGTAGTTATATTTATAACTCTTTGAAATGTAGTATTTGCCTGTTCTCCGGCTTGCGGATACCTATAATAACCACTGCCGCTCTTACTGAAATAAAAATACCTCGCAGATCCGACACCGCTGATTGCGGTCAGCGAAGTACTGCTATAATCCATTTCATAATTTCCATCAGAAACAAATCCCGGCAAATAATTCCACGGCTGAGCATCATTCATTATATTGTCATCAAGTAAATTTTTAACCAACTCAATTCCTTCATTAGCTAAATTGACGGCTACATATCTGTCCGCATCAACACGATTCAAACTAAGTGACTGAGAAGTCAAATTAAAAACTCCTAAAATTCCAACAACTATAATAGACAAAGCAACCATCGCTTCCACCATTGCCTGTCCCTTTTGTTTTTGCTTATTCACTATTTAATTATATCAGACCGGACAATAAGAATTCGACTCCGATTTACATAAAATTCACAAATAATCAAAAAACATCTCCAATTTTATTAATTTGACATTATCATAAAATCATGATATTGTATCTAAGTACCTTACAAACTTGATTTAGAAAATCTACAACCTAATGGTCAGGGAGGATAGTATATGAATAGAATATGGATGATAGTAGCAGTGGTTCTCTTCTCATTGGCGCCCACGGCCAAAGTCAGCGCTCAGGATGACCTCCGGCTCACACCGGAAGAATTCGATGCGCTGGCCGCTTCTGCGCCCATGCTGGGGAAGGACGACATCAGCAAAGGCAAGGTAGTTTCTATCGCAGACATAAAAGCGATGGAATCGACTCATAAGAATGCCTGGCTCGATAAACTCAGTGCTTCGATCGCATTCGGAAACGCTTACGGGCTCGGCGCGAAAGACCTCGGGAAATTAGGCATGAATAATGCCCCCGCGATAGAAGTAAGGGTTGGTTATGCTCTCAGCAAATACTTTGAGGTCATAGGCGGCTATTCCAGCGCCAATAGCTTCAAGGCAAACAGCGAGTATTACTTCTCACCGTGGCACGATCAATACAACGACTCCTTCAGTCTTTCTGCCTTAACCATAGGCTTAAAGGCTGGGGTTCCAGTGAGAATGGGTAAAGCATCCTTGCTCCCGTATGTTTCAATAAGCGCTGGCAGCGCATATTTTAACATCCGGCACAGCTTCAAGAGGTATGAAAACGGAAACTACCTCTGGGGTTATGACAACGCATATAACTCGTCCGGAAGCTGCGATGATATCGGAGTAGGTGCCGAAGTGATGTTAAATAAGAAAGTAAGGCTGTTTTATGAATACAGCTACCTTACGTTCTGGCTAACAAATAGCAATGCCTACCCCGTGCTTTACTACTCCCGCGTCACATTAGGGGGCTCTGTAAGGTTCTAAAAAAACAAAAACCCGCTCAGTACGAGCGGGTTTTTTACTAGGCGTATTAATTACCCCCACATATACCACCACCACCGGCATAAACCTTGCAGGTTCCCTGCTTAGAACTACACGATCCACAAGACCACGGGCTGTTTCCACACAAATCAATTGGTGATCCACAATTATAACCCTTACATAAATTATTCAATACATAATCTTTAGTACAAAAACTTGGATCAGGAACACATTTATTCAAAGTTGAGTCGCAAAGATAGTTCTGCTGACAAGACAATGTTCCTTGAACAGCGGGCTGTACAACGCCGCAATTATCAACCGCCTCGGAATAATTTATGTA
>JAMCXE010000057.1:8139-8452 GCA_023474975.1 Patescibacteria group bacterium | reverse complement strand
CTTATATTTTTTTGCAGTATTATATTGTTAATATTTCTCGCTATTAAATTTCCCTGGTCTCCCTAAGGAGACCAGGCGTAATTAATACTTTATCAGATTTTTGTTCTGTAGTTTATTACTATTGCTAGTCTCCCTCAAAAAGAAACCCCGCACTTTAGTGTGGGGGGGTAGGTCATTTTATATCCCATGGTCTCCCTAGGGAGACCATGGAGTGATGTAGCGATTTGCAAAAAATAATTAAGATCGAGTATTCTATTCTTTTCCCCGGTCTCCTTATGGAGACCAAGGGATTGAGAACCCTTATTTTTGTTTA
>JAMCXE010000057.1:0-8129 GCA_023474975.1 Patescibacteria group bacterium | reverse complement strand
GACTAGCAATAGTAATAAACTACAGAACAAAAATCTGATAAAGTATTAATTACGCCTGGTCTCCTTAGGGAGACCAGGGAAATTTAATAGCGAGAAATATTAACAATATAATACTGCAAAAAAATAATTAAGATCGAGTATTCTATTCTTTTCCCCGGTCTCCTTATGGAGACCAAGGGATTGAGAACCCTTATTTTTGTTTATTCGTTTTGTATTTGTATTATAAATTTCCGCATCTCCTGATCCCTCTAAGGAGGCTATGGGTGATGATCGTTAGATTTTATTTGCTATTGCGAGCGTAGCAAAGTCATTGCTACGCAAGATCTGGCGAAGCCATGACAATCTATCCGCTATCAGATTAACCATCCTCCTTCTCATGCCTTTTGTTTTTAGATCGGCCATTTTCTTCGATGCTTTTTGTTTTTAGATTAACCATCCTCCTTCTCATGCTTTTTTGTTTTTAGATCGGCCACCTTTCCTCTCCCCGTGCTTTTTATTTGATGAGAGGCTGTAATTTCCCCCGGTCTCCTTAGGGAGACCAAGGAAAAATAAATTTATTTATATTAAAACGCAATTTTAATTGTTTTCGGTATTCGCCGATACCACTTACTAACTTTATTAATTATTAATAGCCCTCCCCAGTCTCCTTGAAGAGACCGGAGGAGGGCGCCCGTGATATAATTTGATGATTAATTAATAAATTATATAAATTATAAAAAATAACAATGGTTAACAAAAAAATAAACAAGGCTTTGGAAAAAGAAGTTATCGCGATCTTATTAAAAGAATTTAAAAATATTTCTTCTGAATCCGATTTATATAATTTTTTTGATAGGTTTATGACGGGCATTGAAAAAGACAAATTTTTTAAGAGAATCGCAGTAATAGCTTTGTTAAATAAAAATAATAAATATCGTGATATTAAAAAAGAATATTGTATTTCTGGAAATACAATAAGTAGAGCAAGGGATGTTTTAGAAGGCAGGGGATATGGCCGAAATCCAAACAGGAAGAGAAAATACTCGAATTTTAGCGGTTCTAAAAAGCCGGTGAAAAGACGCCGTTCAAGATATAAAGGCACTAGCGGGTTTTTAGATCCATTCTTTTAAATAGCGTTTTATCAATTAGAGGCACGGGTTTTTCTTCTATATAAAAAATAAGCTGTAAAAAATCTATAGTCTTATTCCTTCCTTGGTCTCCTTAGGGAGACCAAGCGCAATTAATACGTTCTCTGATTTTTGTTCTGTAGTTTATTACTATTTCTAGTCTCCTTAGGGAGACCAGATGAAAAATGGAGTATTTATAACCAACGACTAGATCATTAGTCATAAATTATTTATATTCCCCCGGTCTCCTTAGGGAGACCGGGGGTGAGGCAACGATTTGCAAAAAATAATTAAGATCAAGTATTCTATTCTTTCTCATGGTCTCCCTAAGGAGACCATGGGAGAGTAGGTCTTGTTAAACAAAACCTTCAATCTTGGGAGATATTATTTTTTTAGTTGGTATTCTATTCTTTTTCCCGGTCTTCTTGAAGAGACCAGGGAGTGAGGCAACGATTTGCAAAAAATAATTAAAACCAAGTATTCTATTCTTTCCCTGGTCTCCTTAGGGAGACCAGGGGGAAAAACCTTGGAAGGAGTTTTATATTTTGTTTAGATACTAGAAAACCCAGCATGTAGGCGGCGTTCTTGTATTTTGGTAGCCGCCGAAGTGCGGGGGTGAATGGAACCTTACTTATTCATTCTGATGAATGAGCTAGTTTCGCGCGAAGCGCGCCGACAAAAAGAAACCCCGCACTTTAGTGCGGGGAGCGGGTCATTTTAATACTTGTTGATATACTTCTTCAGTTTCTTTTACCATCTTGCTCAGGCCGAATTTATTAGCCGCTACCTCTTTTGCTTTTTTAGCCAGGTCTCTAGCAATGTTCGGGTTAGCTATTAGTCCGCTGATAGCATGAGCGAGCGCTTCGGGATTTTTTTGCGCTACCATTAGTCCGTTTTCATGGTTCTGGATCATTTCCGGCACGCCGCCCGTTTCGGTTACTACCGTTGGAAGTTCGGCAGTCATCGCTTCTAGTAAAATATATGGCAGCCCTTCTTTGATCGAGGACATTACGAAAATATCAAAAGCTTTCAGGTATTGGGCATCGCTCCCGTTCGTTCTGTCACCATTTTCACTTGGCGGGATCATAAAAAATCTATCGGTTAATTTTAAGTTTTTTATTTTTAATTTTAAATTTTCGTATTCTGAACCCTCGCCTATGATGAAAAAATACGCGTTGGGGATCGATCCTGCCGCTCCAAGGAATGTTTCATAATTTTTTTCTTTAACCAGTCTGCCAATAGATCCGATCCATGGCCAAGTGTTATTCTTGGATATTCCGTCATTCTGGTTTACGTCGAAAGTTTTTTTAATTTTTAATATTAAATCCCGCCTTGCTTCTTTTTTACCGATAAATTTCATATTAGGATCAACGCCGTTGTGGATGCCGGCTAGTTTGTTTTGGGGACAAATTTTATATTTTAGCGCCAAATTGCGGTCGTATTCTGAAACGCAGATTATTTTATCTTGGAATTTAGCGGCAAACCAATGTAGAAAAATATAGAAATACCTCACAAGAAAGTTCAATTCATTGGTCGGATTAAAAACCCAGCCATGCGCGGTAAAAACAACTTTTATTTTTTTAGGTGATCCTAAATTGGCTATAGCGGCCGAGATGGCGCCAATGAATCCAGCCTTAGAGCTGTTAAGATGTATCACATCCGGCATTTCATTTTTTAATATTCCGGCTATTTCAAATATTGCCATCCAATCGTTAAAGAATAAAAACCACGGACGCGTTCTATTGGAGAGCCATCTTATCTTGTTAGAAGAAGACCGCTCCAAGGCGGCGGTAGTTATCCCGCTAGCATCTTTTCCGCCGTAAAATATCTTCGTTTCAATTTTTTTCTTGTCTAAATTTTCCGTTAGATCGGCTACATATTTTTGGGCGCCGCCAATTCCGCTTTTTGTGAGAATAAACAATATTTTTGTTTTTCCGTTATCCATACTATTCATTATAAAACAATATTCGAAGCGAATTTGTTATAATAGAATATATTTATGAACATCGCTTTATTTTCGCTTACTTACGGCGCTCTGAACGGGGAAGGGGGAATTGCCGCCGACGAGCTTATTAGCCGCCTTAGGAGCTCAAATTTCAATATTTTTACCTATAAATATACCGGAATCCGGTCTTTTTCCGATGAAAAGGATAATTTTAATATAACTATAGCCGGAAATGGCGATAGTAAAAAAAGACCATTAAGCTCCGGTAATAAATTGGCCTATTTTTATTCCGCTTGGCAGTCCGCCGAGCGCGCGCATCGCGTGAAAAGATTTGATGCGATCTGGGCGATAGGCGCTTCTTATGGCGGATTGGCTGCTCTGCTTTTTAAAACAAAGCATCCGAAGTTGCCGCTGCTTTTGACAATTCAAGACGATGCGGACATTAGCCGTCCCTTGTTTGCCAAAAGAATAATAAAAATGGCGGATCTAATACAATGCAACAGCCAATATTTGGCTGACGTCGTTGCAAAAATGGGCGCCAGATGCCCCATTGAAGTCATTTCCGGCGGAGTGGACATAGACTTGTTTCAGACAAAATATAGCGATCAGGAAATAAAATCGTTGCGTAATAATTTAGATATAAAAGAAGATTACGTTATTTTGACTACGGCTCGATTGGTTCGTAAAAATGGCATAGATGTTTTGATAAAAGCGGTTGTTAAATTGAAAGAGAAGCGGCCGGGGATCAAGCTGCTCGTCATTGGCGAGGGACCTGAAATAAAAAGGCTTAAAGTTCAAAGCAAAAAATTGAAGACAGATATCAATGTTTTATTTTTGGGACTTATTCCACATAAGGACCTGCCGTTATATTTTAGAATATCTGATGTTTTTGTAAGCCCTGCGCGCTTTGGCGGTTCGGGAAATTCTTTGTTGGAATCTATGGCGGCCAGGATACCAGTTGTCGCCACGCCCGAGGGAGGATCCGTTGATTTTCTAAGAGACAAAGAAAATGGCTTTTTTTGTAAAACAGAAGATTCTGATGATATGTCAGATAAAATAAATTTTGTTTTGGGTCATATAGATGAGAGAAAAAAAGTCGTTGCCAATGCGGAAAATTTGGTTAATAAATACTATTTGTGGGATGTAATTTCCGAGAAAATGGAAGAGGTTTTTCGACGTTTGGTGGCTAAGTAGGCATCCCCCCGGTCTCCTTAAGGAGACCGGGGGGATTAGAAAAGCGTAAAAAATTAGCGACAATAATAAAAAATGAAAAATAACAAAAAAAATAAAAGCGGTAAAGTAAATTTGAATGGCACTATTTTAATTACCGGCGGATCCGGCTATATAGGCTCTCATACTATTATTGAAATGCTTGAGAATACCTCGTTTGATGTCGTATCTATAGACAATCAATCAAATTCTTCTACCAAAACATACAAAAGAATAGAAAAAATTACCGGCAGAAAGGTGGTAAATTATTCAATTGACTTGTGCGATAAAGAAAAGACAGAGAAAGTATTTAAAAAACATAAATTTGTCGGAATTATTCACTTTGCAGCTTTTAAGATGGTCGGGGAGTCGGTAGAGCAGCCGTTAAAATATTATCGCAATAATATTTTGTCGCTTATAAATATTTTGGAGCTTGCAAATAAATACGGCGTGCCCAATTTTATCTTTTCTTCTTCGTGTTCGGTGTATGGCAACGTAGCCAAGCTTCCGGTTAATGAAAGTACTCCGATAGGCAATGCCGAGTCTCCCTATGCTCATACCAAGCAAATTGGGGAAAAAATCATAAGCGATTTTTGCGCGGTTAATAAAAATATAAATGCTATAGCATTAAGATATTTTAATCCCGTTGGCGCGCATTTATCTGGCTTAAATGGCGAAGATCCCATTAATAAGCCAAATAATTTAGTTCCCATAATCACAGCCACAGCGGCCGGAAAATTACCCAAGCTTACAATACACGGGAATGACTATCCCACTCGTGACGGTACTTGTATAAGAGATTATATTCACGTTTCCGACATCGGAGATGCGCATATTTTAGCTTTGGAATTTTTGCTTAATAAAAAAAATAAACAAAATTATTGTGTTTATAATTTGGGATCCGGCAACGGGGTATCAGTTCTTGAAATAATCAAGGCTTTTGAAAAAGTTGCTGGTATGAAATTGAATTATGGCTTTGGTGAACGCCGGGCGGGAGATGTTGTTTCTATTTATTCCGACAGCGCAAAAGCCCTGAAAGATTTCGGATGGAAACCGAAACTGAGTATCGAAGAAATGATGACGTCTGCGTGGAAATGGGAACAAAATAAAAACAAAAGTTAGTTTTTGAATTATTTAATCAATAAAGCTAAAATTAATTAATAACTAAAATTTATGAAAAAAGCTTTAATAACCGGTATAACTGGTCAGGACGGATCTTATTTGGCCGAACTTTTATTAGAAAAAGGATATGAAGTACACGGCATTATCCGCCGAGCCAGCACTTTCAATACTTCTCGTATAGATCATCTTTATAAAGATCCGCACGTGAACGGCGTAAAGCTATTTTTACACTATGGAGATCTTTCTGATAGCAGTAATATAAGCAGACTTTTAGCAAAAATAAAGCCAAACGAAATATATAATTTAGGAGCTCAAAGTCACGTACGGGTAAGTTTTGATACGCCTGAATATACAGCAGATGTTGTCGGTCTCGGCGCATTAAGAGTTTTGGACGCAATAAGAGAGAGTGGTATCAAAACAAAATTTTATCAGGCATCTTCCAGCGAAATGTTTGGAAAAGCTTTGGAAATACCACTCAAAGAAACTACCCCATTTTATCCGCGTTCTCCTTATGGCTGCGCAAAAGTATTTGCTTATTGGATAACTAGAAATTATCGTGAGAGTTATGGAATATTTGCTTGCAATGGTATTCTTTTTAATCACGAAAGTGAACGTCGTGGAGAAACTTTTGTTACCAGAAAAATAACCAGGGGATTAGCAAGAATTAAGCTTGGAAAAGAAGAAAAACTTTTTTTGGGTAACTTAGACGCAAAAAGAGATTGGGGTTATGCCAAGGATTATGTTTTGGGAATGTGGATGATGCTTCAGCAGAAAAAATCCGATGATTATATTTTAGCTACCAACGAAACTCACACAGTGCGTGAATTTGTAGAAAAATCGGCCGAGTGCTTGGGTTTTAAAATAAAATGGGAGGGAAGCGGGGTTAAAGAAAAAGGAGTTGATCAAAAAACCGGAAAAACCATTATCGAAATAGATCCTCGCTATTTTAGGCCAAGCGAGGTTGATGTTTTGCAGGGAGACTATTCTAAGGCTAAAAAAATATTGGGTTGGGAACCTAAGGTAAAATTTAATAAATTAGTTGAGTTGATGACGAAATCTGATTACGAGGAAGAAAAATCTAGTAATTAAAAAAAATGAAGTTGAAAAGTATTATGGTGCCTACAAAGGAAAAATTATTACCATTAAAAGAGTATAGGAAATTATTTGAAATATCGCCAATTTGCACGGTAGATGTATTGTTTTTTAACAAGAATTTTACCAAAATACTGCTTTTTAAAAGGAACAATGAACCCTTGAGAGGAGTTTATTTTGCGACGGGCGGAAGACTTCTTAAGGGAGAAAGATTTTTGGATGGAGCCGTAAGGCAGGCTATGCGGGAAGTTGGTGCAAAGATCAGTAAAAATAGGTTAATTTGGGGCGGGATTCAAGAGGAAATACATCCAAATTCAATTTTTGGAAAAATTTCTTATCACGCCGTGGCTATTTTTTACGGATACTTGATCGATGAAAATAAATTCAAACCTATGATGGATGGCCAGCACAGCGAATACAAATGGTTTTCCATTAAAGATAAAAATTTGCATCCGTATATTAAATCAAGAATTAAACAATTTTTAAAAAATTATGAATAAAAACGCTAAAATTTATATTGCCGGACACATGGGTCTGGTTGGTTCTGCAATCGTAAGGGAATTAAAAAAACAAGGCTACGCCAATCTTGTTTATAAAACTAGAAAGGAATTAGATCTATTGGATCCGGTGGCTGTATCTAAATTTTTTGCAGAAGAAAAACCGGAATATATTTTTTTAGCAGCAGCTAAGGTTGGTGGAATTATGGCAAATAAAAATTATCCGGCAGATTTTATTTACGAAAATTTAACCATACAGATGAATATCATCAACAATTCTTATCTAAATAAAGCTAAGAAATTGTTATTCTTGGGAAGCTCCTGTATTTATCCAAGGATGTGTCCTCAGCCGATCAAGGAAGAATATTTATTAACCAGCGAATTAGAGCCGTCAAATAAGGCTTATGCCGTGGCTAAAATTGCTGGCATTGTGGCCTGTCAGTCATATAATCAGCAATATGGAACCAATTTTATATCTGTAATGCCTACGAATCTTTATGGACCGAACGATAATTTTGATCTGGAAACTTCGCACGTACTTCCGGCAATGATAAGAAAATTTCACGATGCTAAGGTAAATAATAAAAGCGAAATGACGCTTTGGGGAACTGGGGTTGCACAGAGAGAATTTTTACACGTTGACGATCTGGCCAACGCCTGTGTATTTCTTATGAATAATTACAACGATTCCGAGATCGTTAATATTGGAACAGGAGAGGATCTATCAATAAAAGAATTAGCCAAAATGATCAAAGATGTTGTGGGGTATAAGGGTAAAATTAATTGGGATTCTACTAAACCGGACGGAACACCTAGAAAATTACTGGATGTAAGCAAGCTTAATAATTTAGGCTGGAAATACAAGATAAAGTTGTCCGACGGCCTTAAGACAACTTATGAGTATTTTAAGAGTTTAAATTTATAAAATCTGGTCCAATTGTCTAGATTTCTATCCAATTATCAGGAATTAGATCGGTTGTATTTATATCGCCGGCATTAAACCATTTTTTGGGAGCTATAACTATTTTATCTTTATGGCCATTTAACCATGCACCCCACCAGCTAAAAGAACTATTGGCAATAACATTGTGTTTGCAATGACTCATAAGGATCATTTCTTCGTAGTCGGCTATTCCTTTTTGCGAAGTTTCCAGATCA
>JAMCXE010000053.1 GCA_023474975.1 Patescibacteria group bacterium | reverse complement strand
TTGTACAGAATACCGGAAAGCCATCAATGAATATTTACCCTACTACAATGGTCGAAGATTACATCTTGGAATTAACCTCAAAACACCTCTAGAGTGCGTCCAAGCTATTGATTAGAAAACGGAGGAGGATGAGGTATTCTGTACAATCATATTGGACATTTCTATGCAATGATATTTTTTTGAATTAATCTAAAAAGTAAAAGCCCCCACCTCTTAACGATGGGGGCTATTTTTTTATAGACGTTTTATGATAACTATTCGGACCCTGGTCTTTTTGATATCCTCGAGGGGCTCTTCAATTACCATGCCTTTTTCGCCGCTTGCGTGAATAGCCATTCCGTTGCCCGTGTATATAGCCACGTGACCTATGCAGATATCGTAGCCGTATTCTTCGGGGGGGAAAAGGTTATCGTTGAAGTGGCCTTTTGATCCGCGGAAAAATATCAGGTCGCCCGGCTGAAGATTTTTTTCCAAGACAGCTTCTCCTTGCGTTGCTTGAAGTATCGTGCTTCTGCCGATATCTTTTCCGAGAACTTTAAGGAAATCGAGCTGCGTAAACGAAGAACAGTCGACAAATCTGGGAATATCGTCATCCTTAACTCCGTATTTATAAGGCGTACCCAGAAGCGACCTAGCTTCTTCGATTATTTTTTTTGCGGTATTAGCGTCCATAGATTTTCTCCTTTTTTATGTTCTAATTATAAATCTAAATTAAATCGGCGAAATAGTCAAAAGCTCCCCTTTTCATTTGCGATAATTTGTTTTAATATACTAACGCGGGGTAGAGCAGCGGTAGCTCGTCTGGCTCATAACCAGAAGGTCGTTGGTTCAAATCCAACCCCCGCAACATTATTTAATCTTTTAATATTTATATTTTTAATATATAATTTTTTTGTTGCCGGCGTAGCTCAGTGGTTAGAGCGGAGCATTCATAACGCTCAGGTCGGTGGTCCGATTCCACCCGTCGGCACATCTTATTAATAATATTTGTTCGGAATTATTAACCCGTATTGTATCACGGAGATCTTTTTGTGTTGAATATTAGCAGATAGCGGCGTTTAATATACCGCCGGAATTCTACGGGCGTAAGCCCGTGGAAGTTTATTAGGTTTCCTTTGCGTGGATATATGTTGCGATCCCGCACTTTTTATATTGGGCTGGTGTATATAAAAAAAATTGGAAATGTTCTATAATTATTTAGAGCCAATTTATCATGCTATTAAAACTGATAAAAATAATTTTGGGTTTGGCCTTGATCGTTGCTGTTGCTTATTTTTTGTTTATCAAGAACGGCAATTGGTCGCTTACAAATTCTAGTAGTAACGCAAATATTAATTTAAGCGAAAAGACGGTGATGAATTTAGCCAGTACTACGGAACAGGCTGTTAAAGACCGCGCTCAAAGTGTTTTCTATGACGTCAGTTCTTCGGCAAAGGCGAAGATAGATGAGATCGTTGCTTCAACTACTCAGCAAGCTAAAAATTATCTTTTTGATATATTTAAAAATACAGTTGAAAGCGGATTAAACAGCTTGGGTGAAAAAGTGGGGGTGAGTTCGGGAATTTCAACGACAACCGCTCCGCTGCCTTAATAAAAATAATCATATTTTAAAATGGATAAAAATGAAGAAATAAGAAACGAGGCTATAAAAGAAATAAATAATTCAAGCGATCCGGCGTCGCTAGAAGGAATAAGGATCAAATATTTGGGTAGAAGCGGCAAGGTGACTATGATCCTGCGTTCGTTAGCTGAATTGCCGCTCGAACAAAAAAAGATCATGGGGCCTAAAGCTCAGGCTTTGCGCGCTGAGTTGGATTCCATCATCGTCGAAAAAAAGAAGAAGCTTTTAGAAAAAAAACATTCGGCTTTGGATGTGACCAGGCCGGGAAAGAAGATCGGGCTTGGACATCTTCATCCTTTAAGTATCGTTGAAAAAGAGATCATAGATATTTTTAGAAGTATGAGTTTTTCGGTTATTGACGGTGGGCCGGAAGTAGAGACTGAGCATTATAACTTCGACGCTTTGAATATTCCGGAAAATCATCCGGCCAGAGAGATGCATGACACTTTTTGGCTGAGCCAAAACCTGACAAACAACAAACGACAAATGACAAATGACAAAGAATTTCGTAAGGGAGATATTTCTAGTCGTCAGTCGTCGGTCGTAGGTGGCAGGTTGTTATTGCGCACCCACACTAGTCCGATGCAGATAAGATATATGGAATCGCATAAGCCGCCGTTTCAAATAATCGTTCCGGGAAGAGTTTTTCGATATGAGGCTACAGATGCTTCGCATGAAATAAATTTTAATCAAATAGAGTGCTTAATGGTTGGAAAAGACGTGAATCTTTCCAATTTTAAGTTCATCATTGAAGAATTCTTTTCTCGATTATTTAAAAAAAGTATAACTGTTAGATTGAGACCGAGTTATTTTCCTTTCGTGGAACCGGGGCTAGAGTACCTCATTCAATGCGTTAAGTGCGGCGGAAAAGGTTGTAATATTTGCAAGAATTCCGGATGGCTTGAGGTTATGGGTGCCGGCATGGTTCATCCAAATGTATTGAGGGCCGGAGGCTATGATCCAAGAGAGTATCAGGGATTTGCTTTCGGGGTTGGCCCGGAAAGAATAGCGATGCTTAAATATAATATTCCGGATATAAGGATGTTCTATGGCGGCGATTTGAGATTTATAAATCAATTTTAATTTATTTTATAGACAATGAAATTCAGCTATTCACTGATCAAAAAATTTGCTCCCGGGAAGTATTCCAAAGAAGAATTGATAAGAGCTTTTAATACTTATTCTTTTGAGGCCGTTGATCTCGGTGGCGATGTCTTTGAGATCCCAAATACCGCTATTGCTCACCGTTTTTCTACGGGATCATCGCACTTGGGTGTGGCCAGAGAGGCGGCGGCTATTTTTAATGTTAAATACATCGATCCGACATTGAAGAAGGTAAATTTTGATTTTAAGGACAGGGGGGTATTTAAGATCAATATAAAAGAGAAAGATCTTTGCTTGAGATATAGCGCGACTTACGTGACCGACGTGAAGGTCGGCTCTTCTCCGAAGTGGCTCAAGGATGTTTTGGAAGCTTGCGGCTTAAGATCCATAAATAACGTGGTAGACATAATGAACTATGTGATGTTGGAAACTGGTCAGCCTTTGCATGCTTTTGATGCTGACAAAGTTCTAGGAGGAATAATAGTCAGAAGGGCGGGTGCTGGTGAAGATATAGAAACCATAGATGGAAATAAATTTAAGCTTTCAGAGGATATTTTGGTGATAGCCGACGAAGATCGTCCGCTGGCAATAGCTGGAATTAAGGGTGGGAAGCATAGTGAAGTTTCTTTGAATACAAATAAGTTATTAGTGGAGTCTGCTAATTTTGAAGGGGTTGGAATTTACAAGAGTTCGGTAAAACTTGGTTTGCGTACTGACGCCTCGGTTAGTTTTTCGCATGATCTGAGCCCTGAAGAAGAGGTAGCTAGAATGAAGAGAGCGCTAATGCTCTTGAAGGAAATATGTGGAGCTAAAATACATAGGACGGATGATATATATCCCAAGAAACAGCCGAAAACAGCAATCAAGTTCGATCTAGAGAAAATAAGCAGGATAATCGGAGTTAAAATAAAGAAGATCGAAGCTCAGGGTATTTTAGCAAAACTTGGATTTTCTTTTTCTAAGAATTTGATCATAGTTCCAGCGCTTAGAAATGACATTGAGATAATCGAAGATATTGCCGAAGAGGTAGCTAGAATGAAGAATTTTAATGAGCTTCCGGCTATTCCACCTAGCATTTCTATGATTGCGGGCAGGGAAGACGAAATAGTCCTTATTAAAGAAAAGGTAAGAAAATACTTAACTGCTGTTGGATATAGTGAAGTTTATAATTATTCTTTTGTTTCCGAGGACAGAACAAAAATTTCTCCATCGGAAGTATTTGGTATCAAAAAGCCGGTCAAATTAGCGAATCCATTAAGTGTCGATCTTGCTTTTTTAAGAAATAGTCTGGCTCCGTATTTGGAAAAAAATTTAAAAGATAATCTTAGATTTTTTAATGAGGTCAGAGTGTTCGAAATAGGTAAAATCTTTGGCGACGTTGTTTCGGGAGGGGGCGGTAGTGTTATCGAAAAAACTATTTTAGGAATTGCTATGGATGGCAAAGATGCATTTTTCGAACTTAAGGGTTTGGTAGATGGCTTATTTGCCGATCTCGGTTTAGTGGATTGGTTAATGCCGGACCTTGATATAGAAAGTGATCTTCTTCGTTCGAGAGAATCTTTGAAGATAGAGCTTGGCGATAATAATGTTGTGGGTTATATAGGTATTCTTAAAAACTCTTCTCACGGAGCTGTTCTTGAATTAGACTTAGAAAAAATTTCCAAAGCCGTGATAGAAGAGAAGGAATACGAACCTCTTTCGATATTTCCATCCATTGATAGGGATATTTCTATACTGGTCTCTTCTGATGTTAGGGTAGGAGATGTCTTGGAAATAATTCAAACAGCGGATCCTGAACATGTGGATGACGTTGATTTGGTTGATTTTTATCAGGATGAAAAATTTGGCGACAAAAAAAGTCTGACTTTTAGAATTGTTTTTCAAGCTAATGATCGTACCCTTACTGATCAGGAAGTGGATAGAGAACTCGAAAAGATAGTTGCTTTTTTGAAGGACAGGGTGGGTGCCGAAGTGAGATAGCGCACATACTTGATAATGGGATTGACGATTTTAATATTTTTAGATAGAATTTGACCTATGCCAGTAGCGTTATGTCGGGAGCAGATCAGCCTTGATCGATGAGTTAAATACGACCGCTCTCTGGAAATAAAGGATAATAAAGGTTAGACAAATATAATTAATATCGAATTTATACTACCCGCTATGTTAATGATAAGATTACAACGTCATGGAAAAAGACATCAGCCCTACTATCGTCTTGCTGTAGGTGAAAAAAGAAGCAAGCTTCGTGGTGAACAGCTTGAAGATCTGGGATGGTATAATCCGCGCCAAAAGGAAAAAGAATTCAACAAAGAAAGGGTTTTGTATTGGATAAAGAATGGGGCAAAATTATCTCCCACCGTCCATAATTTATTAGTTGACGCCAAAATAATTTCCGATAAGAAGGTTGTTGCTCATAAAAAAGCAAAAAAGAAAGAAGGTGACGTTTCCGCTAAAGCCGCTGCTCCGGCCGCGTCAGAAGCTAAAGCTTAAAAATAATCAATATAATTAAATAAAGGTCGCAAGTTTTTAAATAAGAATCGCAGAAATGGCTAATACTCCAAACGATCAAGCTTTTTTGGAATTTCTTGTTAAGTCTATCGTTGAGAACCCGGATAAAGTAGAAGTCACGAGAAAAGTAGACGAAATGGGAGTTTTGCTTACTTTAAAAGTGGCTGCTCAAGATATGGGTCTTATTGTAGGCAGACAAGGTTCTACCGCAAGCGCAATTCGATCTCTTTTGAGGATTGTCGGCATTAGAAATAACGCCAGAGTCAATCTCAAGATTGAAGAGCCGGAAGGTTCCACCTTTCAGAGAGCTGAAAGAACGGAAAGACCTTCTTTCTCTGATGCAGATCTGAAATTGTAAATTTTAAAATAAAAACTACCCCTAAATGGGTAGTTTTTATTTGCTAAAAAGAGAGTTTTGATGATAAATTTTACTTACTATGATATTCAATATAATTACAATTTTTCCAAAAATACTGGATTCTTATTTTAGCGAGTCTATTTTAAAGCGCGCTCAAAGTAAAAAGCTTATTTACATTAAGACGCATAATTTGCGCGATTTTACCTTGGACAAGCATCATAAAGTTGATGATACCCCTTATGGAGGAGGTCCGGGGATGGTTTTTAAGGCGGATGTGATCGATAGGGCGGTAAATAAAATCATTCGCCAGCCGGCGAACAAAAATAAAAAAATAAAATCTAGAACGATATTGTTTAGCTTGCGCGGCAAGAAATTTAATTCTAAGGTTGCCAAGAGATTATCAAAGTATGATCAGCTAATTTTAATTTGCGGAAGATACGAGGGCGTGGATGAGAGAGTAGCGGAATATGTGGCGGATGAAGAAATTTCTATTGGTGATTTTGTTCTTTCGGGCGGGGAATTGGCTGCTGGAGTTTTAGTGGATGCGGTTTCTAGATTTATTCCCGGTGTTTTGGGCAAATTAGAATCATTAGAGGAAATAAAAGGAAGCTATCCTGTTTATACAAAACCCGAATTTGTAAGTATCGCTGGTAAGAATAGGACGGTTCCGAGCATTCTTTTGTCTGGAAACCATAAAAAAATAGATGAATGGAGGATAAAACATAAATGATCATCGAACGAAATTTAGCTTGTTAAATTATTAACTTACTTTTGACTTTTGAATTGCTTTTGTATATAATTTCTATCTATATGGCTAAAATAAAAGAAACAAATCTTGAGGAATTATTATCTGCTGCAGAAAAAGAAGCTCCTATTGAAGAAGAGAAGCTTCCAATTTTAGAAGAGATGATGAAAGTTGGGCTTTTTTGGGGTCATAAAAAATCAAAAACCCATCCGCGTATGAAGCCCTTTATATATACAACCAGAAATGGTGTGGAGATTATCGACATCATTAAAACGCTTGAGTCGCTAGATAAGGCTTTGAATTTTATAAAATCTAAAGTTGCCGTAGGCGGAACCGTTATGTTGGTCGGTACCACTCCAGTTGCTAAAAAAGTTGTAAGGGAATATGCGGAAAAAATGAATTTACCATACGTAGTTGAGCGTTGGTTGGGTGGCACATTGACTAATTTTAAAACTCTTTCAAAGAGGATCGCTTATTTCAAAAAATTAAAGTCCGACAAAGCTTCTGGAAAACTTGATAAGTATACCAAAAAGGAAAGATTAGATTTTGACAGGGAGATAGCAAAACTTACTACCAGTTTTAGCGGAACGGAGAATATGGAAATTTTGCCTCAGGTCATGTTCGTTGTTGATGCAGCTCACAATATGATCGCTGTTAACGAAGCTAAAAAAATGAAGATACCGGTTGTAGCAATAGTTAATACCGATATTAATCCAGAGATCCTTGATTATCCGATTCCTTGCAACGACCGCACAAAAGAAGGCATAAGGTGGATAATGGAAAAATTATCCGCGACTATCAACGAGGCTAAGTTAGCCCCCAAAGAATAGTTTTAATTAAAATTAATATAAACCCGACTTTTTAGTACATCTAGATCGTTGGCTCTAAAAATTAAAAATATGTCCGATTCTGAAAATGTTAAAAAATTAAGAGGTTTGACTGGCGCGGGGGTTATGGAATGCAAGAGGGCCCTGGAAGAGGCTAAGGGTGATTTTGATGCGGCTAGAGATATAATTGCGGAGAGGGGAATGCTTAAGGCCGAGAAAAAAGCCGAGCGCAAAACCGGTTCGGGCGTTTTAGAATCCTATATTCACAACGGTAGGGTCGGAGTATTGCTTGAGCTTCGCTGTGAAACTGATTTTGTGGCCAGAACCGATGACTTTAAAAATTTGGCCCATGACCTAGCCATGCACATTGCTGCAATGAATCCTGAAAATATCGATGCTCTTTTAGCTCAGCCTTTTATCAAGGATCCGTCCAAGAACATAGAATTTGTCATCAAGCAGGTTATTGGTAAGATAGGTGAGAATATGAAGGTGGAGAGATTTATGCGATACGAGCTTTAATTTTTCTTTTATGTATAATTTTATTCTTCAGATCTTGATAATGGCTAGTTTGGCCGTTGTGATATACTTGGTTGCTAGAACTATTCCAAGGATCGATGATAATATCGTTTTGTCATCGCCAAGAAATTCGTTTTTTGATAAGATTATTTCGAAGATGCCGCTTGAGAAATTAGATCTAATGCTTAATAATTTATTGGAAAAGATGCTTAGGAAGTTTAAGATTTTGATTATGAAATTTGATAATGTTTTGACTAAATGGCTTAGCGGATTTAAGTCGGACGCGGCTAAAGATAAAAATATACGCCCGAGCATCTTCGATACTCCGGACCCCAATATTATTAATAAAGAAGAAGAAAGAAGAAGAGAATAGTTTTTCGCGATGGGCAGGTGGCAGAGCGGTCAATTGCACCTGACTGTAGATCAGGCGCCCTTGTGGCTACGGGGGTTCAAATCCCTCCCTGCCCACACACCATTTAAAAGGTGTATGGTTCATTTAAAAAGCGCCACCTTAGCTCAGCGGTAGAGCAGCGCTTTTGTAAAGCGAAGGTCCCCAGTTCAAATCTGGGAGGTGGCTCAGCTAATCGTGATTAGTTAGACGCCGATGTAGCTCAGAGGTAGAGCAACTCCATGGTAAGGAGTAGGTCGTGAGTTCAATTCTCACCATCGGCTCAGAGTGATTGGTATTGCAAATGTGATGTTTTTATCCTATAATCATTAAATCTTATAATCATTAAATCTTATAATCATTAAATCTTATAATCATTAAATCTTATAATCG
>JAMCXE010000052.1 GCA_023474975.1 Patescibacteria group bacterium | reverse complement strand
TGTGATTATCGGGAAGTTGTCTTTACCGGCTCAGCGACAGAAGCGAATAACCTAGCGATCAGGGGAATTGTTAAGAATGTTAGAAACTTTGGATCTGTTGGGAATGATATGGAACAAGAGAAACGATCGAACAAGCGAAGCGATCTAACGATCAAAACATTTATTCCTCGTATCATAACCTCTCAAATAGAGCACGAATCAATCTTAGAAACTTGCCGTGATTTAGAAAGAGAGGGTTTAGCAGAAGTAATTTATTTGCCGGTCAGTAAAGTTGGAATCATTGATATAAAAAAACTGAAAGCGGCTCTAAACGAACGAACGGTTTTGGTTTCTATAATGTATGCAAATAACGAAGTCGGATCTATTCAGCCAATCAAAGAAATTTCAAAAGTTATAAGACAATACAAAGAAGAAAAAGAATTTTCCCCGAAAACTCCCGCAGCTGAGCGGGTACGGTATCTCTCGAAGAGAGATGAGCGAGGCGAGGTACAAGCAAGCGAACTGCTGGGTGAGCGAAGCGGTTTGAGGGAAAATTATTTTTCTTCGCCGCTCTACCCCCTGTTTCACACTGACGCAGCCCAAGCTTTCAATTATTTAGATTGTGATATTAAAGAACTCGGCGTAGATATGATGACGCTGTCTTCCCAAAAAATTTACGGGCCAAAAGGCATCGGACTTTTATATATAAGAAATTTTGGCAGTATTCTTGGAGAAAAATTCATCAAGTCGGTGATTGTGGGCGGACATCAGGAAGAGGGTTTGAGAGCGGGGACGGAAAATGTAGCGGGAATTGCCGGTTTTGCCGAGGCGGCGCAAATATCATCTGATTTAAGACGAAGAGAGTCGGCGCGGATTCTGAGGCTTCAAAATTATTTTTGGAAATCCTTAAAAAAGAACTTTCCCGGAATTTTATTGAATGGTCCGGCTATTGGTGATAAAAGATTGCCGAATAATATAAACATTTATTTTCCGCATAAAGAAGGCTTGATCTATAAATTAGATATGGCGGGATTTGCGGTTTCTAGCGGCTCAGCTTGTTCGGCTCGGATCAGTAAGCCGTCTCACGTTCTTTTAGCTCTTGGCTGGTCCGATATTAGGGCTAGTGAAAGTCTTAGGATCTCTTTTGGCCGGCAAACGGATACGCTGAGTGTAAAAAAGTTTTTAAATGCGCTAAAAAACGCATATCTGCACCAATAAGCCGGGCTTATTCGTATTATATATTGAGCTGAAAGGCTTAATTTTGATATTTAATAGTAAAAAACTTGTCGTAGTTTATTAATATTATTTGGCCGCGATCGAAAAAAATAAGGCGCGGTTCTAATATAAAATATGCAAAATAAAAAACAATTATTACAAATTTCGGTCATCGCTATCGGGCTGGTCCTGATCGTTTTGCTTTTTGCTGATTTAGCGATAAGGATGGGTTGGAAGGGCAGGATCGAAAAAAGTTTATCTTTCTTAACTGGCGCAACTTCAACTCAGACGGCGGTTTTGCCTGCAGTCGCTCCGTATGAATCGGAAGATGCGCATGAGGCGGCTGTTATTAAGGCCGTCGAAGAAGCTTCTCCGTCGGTTGTTTCGATCATTATTTCTAAAAATATTCCGGTTATGGGAGAGTGTCAGGTAAATCCTTTTGGCGATCTTCCTCAGGAATTTCAGCAGTATTTTGGCGGAAATCTTAATTTCACTCAGCCGTGTCCGGACAGTACCGGCAAAACTCAGAAGCAGGAAGTGGGCGGCGGTAGCGGTTTTGTTATATCTAAAGATGGGTTGATCCTGACCAATAAACACGTGGTAGCCGATGAAAAGGCCGATTACACGGTTATGACCAGCGACGGAAAAAAATATGATGCTAAGGTTTTGGCGCGCGACAGCGTTCAGGATCTGGCTGTTCTTAAAATTGACGCGAATGATCTCGCGCCCTTAAGGATCGGTGATTCCGATTCTATAAAATTAGGTCAAACCGCGATCGCTATAGGCAATTCTCTGGGCGAATTCAGGAACACGGTATCGGTCGGTGTTATTTCCGGATTATATCGGACGATCACCGCCTCGGATGCATCTTCCGGTTCGGCAGAAAATTTGGATGGCCTGATTCAAACCGATGCGGCTATTAATCCGGGTAATTCCGGCGGTCCGCTTTTAGATCTAAAAGGCGAAGTTATCGGCATCAACACGGCGATAGCTTCTAATGGTCAAAATATTGGATTTGCCATTCCGATAAATAAAGCTAAAAATGCAATCGAGTCGGTAAAAAAGAGCGGAAAGATAATTACTCCATATTTGGGAGTGAGATACCTAACCATTGATGATCAGTTGGCTCAAAAAGAAAATTTGTCTGTGAAGCAGGGAGCTTTGGTTCGCGGCAGTTCGGATGGTCCCGGCGTAGTTAAGGGATCTCCGGCTGATAAGGCTGGTCTGCAAGCTGAAGATATTATTACCGAAGTAAACGGAGTCGCTGTCGATGAAAACCACACTCTTTCTTCACTGATACAAAATTATCAGGTGGGTGATCGGATAGCTCTAAAAATTTTACGGAATGGAAAAGAAGTGAATGTTACTGTCACGCTTGAAGAAAGAAAAAATTAAATGTTGTATAATGATATTGAAGTCGAATTGATAAAATTAATAAAAGATATGAATAAAAAAATAGTTTTTGGTTTAATGACCGCTTCTATGATTTTGGGAATAACGGCCAATGCTCAAAATCCAAACGGTCGCGCGGGGATGGTTCAAAATGAAATGAGGATCGATAGCGTCAGAGTTGAGGCTCGCGCCGAGCTTGCTTCTTCAACCGAGGCTGGAAATGCTATTAGGACCGAGACTCGTGCCGAGCTCGCTTCTTCGACTGCCGCGTTCAGAAATGAGGTTAGGCAATTAAATACTGAAAGAAAAATGATGACCGCTTCAGCGATCGCCAGTTCAACCGCTGTTTTTAGGGAGCAGGTCCAGAAAGCAAGGCAGGAGCTTCAAACTAAAAGAGAGGAGGCCAGGGCTCAGTTAAAGGTGCAGCTTCAGGTCATAAAAGACGATCAGAAAAAGGCCGTTGTGGAAAGATTGGATAAAAATATAAACGATCTTAATGTTAGGTTTACGGATCAGTGGTCTAATGTTTTGGTAAAGTTGGATGCTTATTTGGCAACCACCACTACTGAAGCATCCGCTTTATCTGTAAACGGCAAAGACATTTCCGCTGTAACCGCTGCCGTTAACAATGCTCAGACAGCTATTGCGGCCGCGAAATCAGCCGTAGAAGCTCAGGCTCAAAAGAACTACACAATAACAGTTGTTAACGAGCAGACTTTAAAGGCGAATGTTTCGGATACGAGAAATTCCTTAAATACCGATCTGAGGTCGGTCAAGGATCTTATGTTGGCAGCTCAACAGGCCGTGATAAATGCGATGAATGAGTTGAATAAAATAAAATAAACTACAACTATGGAATCAAATTCTAAAAAAACTTTCTGGATAGTGACATTGATCGTTGTTTTGGTCATTGTTTTCTTTGTTGGGTATTTGCTCATGCAGGCCAATAAGGGTAGCGCTCCTCAGCCGACGCAGAGCGGGGCTAGCTCTCCAGACCTTGGAACGGGCACTCAGAGTAGCGTTTCCACCGGTCTCAATCCGTCCGATTTGGGCAGTTTGAATTCCAGTATAGATCAGCTGAACCAAGACATTAATAAATTATAAAGAAATAGACAGGTAGGGTCTTGTAAATTAGCACTCTCATTGACAGAGTGCTAATTTTTTTATTATGATAGAATTAAATAAAGGGCTTTCTCTCCGACTCTTGTCGGAGCCAGAAAACCTTTACCCTGTTAAATCTTTTGCTGAAAGCAAAAGAAAATCGAAGATTTTATTTAACAGGGTGCTTATTTTTGCAGCTAATCGGGCTGCGTTAACTAACTTGCCCTCTTGGGCAAAAATAGCATGAAAAATAATTTCAATCGTTTTACTATTAAGGCTCAAGAAGCTCTTCAGAACGGTCAAGAGCTTGCGGCTTCAAGAAATCATAGCGAGTTTAAACCGCTACATTTGCTTTCGGCTCTAATAAGCGACAGCCAGTCTTTGGTGCAGCCACTTCTTACTAAGAGTGGTGTTAATTTGGATTTGCTCGATAGAAATATTGAGGAAGAGCTTAAAAAGCTTCCAAAGGCGCTAAGCGCTTCTCCTATCAGTATGGGACAGCTTTATCTTTCACAGGAATTGATTCAGGTATTGGAACGGGCGGCAAAATTGGCTATGGCGCAAAAAGACGAATTTGTATCTTGCGAGCATCTGCTTTTTGGAATTTTGGAAGTGCCATCGCCCGCTCAGCGTCTTTTGGAGCAGGCTGGAATGAAGAGGGATGCCGCAATGAAAATATTGGCTGAGCTCAGAGGATCGACTAGGGTGGTAGATGAAACTCCGGAAAGTAAATTTCAGGTTTTGGAAAAATACGCAGTGAATTTAACTGATAAGGCCAGGCAGGGGAAGCTTGATCCGGTGATAGGCCGCGAAGAAGAACTTCGTAGGGTGATACAGGTTTTATCCCGCCGTACCAAGAATAATCCTATATTAATAGGTGAGCCCGGAGTTGGAAAAACTGCGGTCGTAGAGGGTTTGGCGCAAAGAATTATTTCTGGAGATGTTCCTGAGCCGCTTAAAGATAAAGAGATCATAGCTTTAGATATTGGATCATTGATAGCGGGAACTAAATTCCGCGGAGAATTCGAAGATCGCTTGAAGGCTTTTATAAAAGAGATCCAGAATGCCAGCGGCAGGCTTTTATTATTTATAGATGAAATACATATGATCGTCGGCGCCGGTTCGGCTGAGGGAGCAATTGACGCTTCTAATTTATTGAAGCCCGCCTTGGCTCGCGGCGAATTGCACGCTATTGGCGCTACCACCTTGAAAGAATTTCAAAAACACATAGAAAAGGATCCTGCTCTTGAGCGCCGTTTTCAGCCGATCTTGGTTGAGGAGCCATCCATCGAAGATAGCGTAAGTATTTTACGCGGCCTTAAAGAGAGATACGAGCTCCATCATGGATTGAGGATAAGCGACGAAGCTATCATTGCCGCGGTTAATTTGTCCGCTCGTTATATTTCCGATAGATTTTTGCCGGATAAGGCAGTTGATCTGATCGACGAGGCTGCGGCGGCAAGAAGATTGGAAAGTGAAAGTTTGCCGCAAGAGATCGATCGCGTCAGAAGAAAATTGACTCAGCTGGAAATAGAAAGATCCGCTTTACAAAAAGAAGAAACCGCTCAAAGCAAGGCCAGGCTTAAGATCATCGCTAAAGAAACAGCCAAGCTAAAAGAAGAGAACGATGCTCTTTCCGGAAAATGGCATGCGGAAAAAATGACATTTGAAGATCATAATAAATTACGCAAGAGAATTGACGATCTAAAGCATGAAGCCGAGGTGGCTGAACGTGACGGTAATTTGGAACGCGTTGCAAAAATTCTTTATGGCGAGTTGCCTCAGGCGGAAAAAGAATATAAGGCTTTTGAAAAGAAGTATTTATTGAAGGGATCCGCTTCTTCCAAAAAGGGTAAAAAAGCCGATGGGCTAGCGGAGAAATTTATAAAAGAAATGGTTGATGATGAGGATGTTGCTGGCGTGGTGGCTCGCTGGACCGGTATTCCCGTATCCAAGATGTTGGAATCGGAAAATGCCAAGTTGGCTAAGATAGAGGAAGCTTTGGAAAATAGAGTTGTCGGTCAGAATGAAGGCATTATGGCTGTGGCCAATGCGTTAAGACGCGCCAGGGCCGGTCTTTCTGACGAAAATCGTCCGCTCGGTTCGTTTATGTTCTTGGGTCCGACCGGCGTGGGTAAGACTGAATTAGCCAAAGCTTTGGCTGAATTTATGTTCAATGATGAAAGGGCGCTTATCAGAGTGGATATGTCAGAATATATGGAAAAGCACGCAATTTCCAAGCTTATTGGATCACCTCCCGGCTATGTCGGCTATGATGAGGGCGGCCAGCTCACCGAAATTATAAGGCACAAGCCGTATAGTTTGATCCTTTTTGATGAAATAGAAAAAGCTCATCCGGAGGTATTCAATATTTTGCTTCAGGTTTTGGATAATGGCCGTCTTACCGACAGTAAGGGCAGGACTGTTAATTTCAAGAATACGATAATAATAATGACATCTAATGTTGGCGCTCCTTATATGAGGCAGATGTCTACTATTGGTTTTTCCGCCGGTTCAGCTGAGGAAAGGAAGGAGGAGTTCAAAGATAAGATCCAGGAAGCGCTCAGAGAAAGATTCAAGCCGGAATTTTTAAACCGCATAGACGAAGTAGTGGTGTTCAATCCGCTGTCTAAGGCCGATATAAGGAAAATAGTTGGTTTGCAATTGGAAATAATAAAGAGAAAGATCAAGGAAAGGGGATTTGATCTTCAGATAGATAAGGGCGTTATAGAATATCTGGTTGAAAATGGATATAATCCTGAGTATGGCGCCAGGCACTTAAAGCGCCTCATTCAGAAAACCATAGTCGATAAGTTGGCGGATAAGATGATTAAAGGAGAACTAAAAAATGGTGGAAAAATTAAGATCGGCTTTGAGGATCGTACGATCGCAATTGCTTCTTAAAGCAGCTGCTTTTGCCTTGCTGTTATTTTGGGCGAAGATCTCCGGATTTTCAGCCTTGTCGATATTTTTTTTCTTTCTGATAAGCGTGCTGCTTTATTTCGGTGGCCGGGTGCATAGTACTGCGGAAACCCTGCGTTCTTTTATCGTTCTTTTATTTGTTTCTTTGTTTGGAGTCGATATGCTGAATCATTTTCAGTTTTTGATCCCGGCAATCGTCGCCTTTTCTTTTATTTTTTATATTATTTTGGGTATAAAGGAATTGGCTTTTGCGCGCCGGCCAAAATGGAATTACGCAAAGAATATTTTGTTGTCCTATCTTATTTTTCTGACTTATTTTTTGTCCAACAGATATGATTGGTTCTTCGGTAAATATTTTTTGGTTTTCTTCGGCATTGTCCTTTTGGTCACCGAGTGGCTTTTTTGGTTGGAAAAAGATTTCTTAAAAAGGCGGAGGGTCATTGCGCTGGTCATTTCTTTTTTGTCGCTGCAGCTTCTTTGGGCCGTTTCTCTTTTGCCTCTCGGTTTCATTAATTCGGCTACATTGATGACCGTATTCGTTTACATTATGCTGGATTTTTGCAAGCATCATTTTCGCGGGACTATTAGTAAAGAATTAATATGGAAGCATTTTTTGGTTCTGTGTTTTTCTTTTGCCGTGATATTCGCTTTTACTAATTGGAAAATTTAATTTTTCTCGCCGTTCCTCTTTTTTCTGCCATTCTATTTGCTTTATGTCATTCATTTTTTATCCCCTTGTATTTTTGCTGTTTTTTTATTAAAATAACCCTTGTTGTTTCGTTCTTATTTTTTAAACACTTTAATTTAAATGTCATCGATCACTCCCGAATTTTTGAAGCAAAGGGCCCGCGAGATAGCATATGCCCTGACCAGAATTTCTTTTTATATCAAAAGAAGCGACTTAAGAGATCGTTTGGAAAGGTTGAGTTTTGAGTTTTTGGAGAACGTGGCGGTTAGCAGCGAAGATGCATCTGATAAGCAGTCTTTATTAAAAGTTTTCAAAAACATTGCCGCTTTAGACGTATTAGTTCGCATTGGTCATTCTCTTTATGAAATAGAGCCGGTCAATGCCAATATATTGATAAGGGAAATAGATTCTTTTAATTCGGCAATCCGGCAATTCGGCAATTCGGCAATTGAAAACCCATTTGCAGGGGAGTTGCCGAATTTAGAAACTATTTTTTCTATGCCTCCTGCAGTAATAGAGGATCAGGTGGTTTCCGGGCGCCGGGCGGCTTCAGAAATGGCAAATATAGATAAGGAAAAGGAGATAGTTGAAAGAGCGTATTCCTCCGCGAGCAGCAATGTGGCGGATGAGGAAGATATTCCGGCAATTCGGCAATCCGGCAATCTGGCAATCCAGCAAGTTGATTCCAGTATTTCTATCCGGCAAGGTTTGATAACCGACAAGATCAGGCAGCTCGGCAGGGCCAACTTGAAAGACCTGGTCGCCCGTTTTCCCGGCGTTAGTGAAAGAACTTTGAGATATGATATTCAAAAATTATGCGATCAGGGATTAGTTGAAAAGGTGGGTAACGGCGGTCCGGGAACCGGGTATGTTTTGAAGGGTAATATATGAATCTGGGGGTGTAATAAAAAGTCGAGAATAACGTTATATTTTAGTGAACTGCAGCATCTATAAAATTATTAACATTTTACAGTTTTGCAGATTTGAAAAATAAAGGGTATAATAAATATAAGAAATAAAGGTTCCAAGATTTGGTGTGAGGCTGAATCTTCCAACTATAGACTCGAAACTTATGTTTTGAGTTATATCATTGGTATATTCGGTCTCACTCCAAAAAGAGTGAGACTTTTGTTTTATGATCGTGGTCGGTCGGTGGGAAAGTTCAGTAGTTCGTTTAAATAAAGAAAGAAAAAAGAGGAAGGGCGAGAAA
>JAMCXE010000003.1 GCA_023474975.1 Patescibacteria group bacterium | reverse complement strand
CCTAGTTGGCCAAAGAAACTGCGCCGGGCAGAACATATCCATATATAGTCATATGTCTGCCAGAATATCTTCTTTTTCTGTTCATATCTATTAACCTTGGGTGGAGGATATCATATGAACCAGTACACGCTATTGACATATTTTTATTATTATGCTAGTATATATAAATAAGCTAGTTCTTTAAAAGCAGCATAAAGGCAGCTAAAACCAAAAAGTAGTATATATGAGGAGGCTATATGAGCCGCAAAAACAGAACCGACGAGGTCAATGAACTGAGAGCCAAAATGGAGAAGCTCCAGGAAGAAAAAGCAATGCGGGAAAAAGAATCTCGCAAAGCCAAATTCCCGGAACTGATGCAGCTGGCAATCGCCGCAATGAGGGCGGCAAGGGAATTGACCTGGCACAACAAAAAGGGCCAACGGGATGAGACTGTAAAAACCGAACTGGTCAATAAAGTCGTAGAAACCACCAAGGCGTTCACAAAAGCCTATCGCGAGATCGTGCGCAACGATCTTAAGAGGTGGTGGGGAGCCGAACTTCAGAAGCAGTATATACAGGGCGCTCCCGAAGCGCTGCTGGTATACTACCTATCTGACAACCCCGATGCGACAAAGCCTCTTGCTTACACTCTCAAAAAAGCGGCGGAAGATTACGTCCGCGGTTGGGAGATGCTTGGCAAGAAAAACAGGAAAGAGCTGCCTGGACCGATAGAGGTCAAAGGTAACGGTGCCTTAGCTGTTCAGATCCTTATTGAGCGGCTTCAAAACGGAGACGAACTCCAGAAACTGCAAGCGCAGATACTGGAAAAAGTCTTCGAGGACCCGATATCCGCCCTCGGACAGAAAGATCCTGAAGTTAAAGGCTTTCGGCTGGGAGAAACTCTCGGCTAGCCGGATCAGGAAGCTCTGCCTTAGACGTACCCCACCATTTGTTTCACGGTGTGAAACAAATGGTCAAGCCCCGCACAACATGCGGGGCTTTAACTTTTTATATGTCATATTCATAAAAATGTTTAACAACAAACAAATGTTTAACGCTTTTGTGAAACATTAACGCAAAACATCTCTGCTTCGTCATTACGAGAAGTACATTCGGCTTCGCTCAGTATAAAGTACATTCGGCTTCGCTCAGTATAAAGTACATTCGGCTTCGCTCAGTATAAAGTCGTGGCAATCTGGATTGCTTCGCTATGCTCGCAATGACGGACATTATGAGATTGCTTCGATTGCCTCGCAATGACAGACGTCGCTCACAAGAATAATGTTTAGTTCACTCACTAAAAACTACTTAGCAAATGGATTAGAACCCATTTACTAAATAGTTTTTGAGCGCGTTGTCCGAATAAATAGATCAGTTCAAGGCGCGACGACGAAGTAGTGGCTGTAGCCACATCGAGGAGGAGCAACATAGAAATGATTTATTTATTCAACAACCCAAAGGGATACTGCAAATTTATGGCCATAACTGCGTCACTCGTCGGAAATGCAGCTAATGCCGCAATTTCATCCTCGTTCCTTGTTTTAGACAAAATTTGCAAGTATCGCGCCAAGAAACTATTTAGCAAATGGGTTTTTAGCTCCAATCACCTCAAAATGCAAATGGCATCCCGTAGGTCCATGAGTTTCTCCCGTATTGCCAATATATCCTATAAGATCTCCTTGCGAAACATAATCTCCAACCGAAACGACAGATCTAGATAAATGCGCATATCGCGTTTTTGTATTATTTGGATGCTCAATTAAAATATAGCTACCATAACCACCATTCCATCCCGAAGAAGTTTGTTCCAGCACCAATCCCTCAGCCGAAGCATAAACCGGCGTTCCACAGGCGTTTGCAATATCTACAGCATTATAATTATGCAAAATTCCCCAATTCCAGCCGGTGGTCGGAATGGCAAAATAGCCGGGATAATCGGGTAAATTTTTGGCGACACTGTACGTATTGGCTATTGGCTTGCCATTAGGAATAATAATGGTTTGCGTAGAATTCAGGTTGGCGGGAGAAAGTCCCGGATTATAGGAAATGATCTTTTGCGGATCGACGGAATACGCCTGAGCGATGGATTCTATCGTATCTCCAGATTTAACGTTGTATAAAACTCCCGATACGGGCAATATCACTATTTCTTTTCCGGGCGTAAGGGAATTTGATCTTAAATTCGGATTTGCCCACAAAATAGTATTTAAAGATATTCCAAAGCTTGCAGCGATTTTGGCAAGATTATCACCTTTTTGGATCTTGTATATTAAAAGTCCGCCACGTGCGGGCAAAACGCCGCTAAGCGGATTATCTTTATTTAAAAGATAAGAACTGTCCACTATGACAAAATTTACCTGATCCGCGACGTTATAAGAACTTTCTCCATCAATCGATCCCATTCCGCTTATTGCACCGACAGAATCGCCTATATTATTTTCGGGAATATCAGAAGATACCTCCGCCAAAGCTGAATCGGCAGCGCTGAAAATACCCCAAGGTTTTTCTAAATATATAGAAAGCCGCCAATTAAACAATGTAGCGACAAAAACCAAAATAATGGGCGCGGCGATCTTCCAATCTTTTAAATGGCGCATCAAATCCTTTGCTTTATTTAATTGTTGTCGTAAGATATCAATAATATATACAAAATACCATAAAATTAATTTTCAATCACCAATTACCAATTTTCAATGCTTTAATTTTCTAGTTTTTGTTTGTAAATTGATTCATTGTGATTTCATTGAAAATTGAGCTTTGAAATTGAAAATTAACTAGATTTTTATACTTTAAATTTTATTAATAGCTAATATGGATAATTTAAATGACAAGCAACTTGAAGCCGTGCAACACGATCGGGGTCCATTACTGATCGCGGCCGGGGCCGGATCCGGAAAAACCAAAACCCTGGTCAGTCGCTTAATTCATTTACTAGGATCCGGAATAGCTCCGGAAAATATCGTTGCCATAACATTTACCAATAAAGCGGCAAATGAGATGCGAAGCCGGGTTTTTAATTCGCATGTTTTACCTCAACACGCTTCGTTTCGCCAGCCCGAAACTCGCTCGTCCTCGCCGCATCGCCGCTCGGAAAAAATACAACGAGCGGACCATGCCGATGCGGCTGCGGAGGTTTCGGAAAAATCATACGAATCACAAACCCTTGAAAATAAGCTGTTTGTTGGCACATTTCATTCCTTCGGCGCAAAAATATTAAAGAACGAGGCCGATTCGCCAAACGGGGCTTTTGGACGAACAAAATATTTCACTATCTTTGACAGTGAAGATTCTTTGAGCATCGTCAAAAAAATAATAAAAGAAAAGGCGCTTTCCAAAGATAGATTCAATCCTATATCTATTTTGAGTAAGATCTCGGAGATAAAAAACGAACTGAAAGATATGGATGAAATTTCTGAAAACGCGCACGAAGCAAAGATATCGGCGATTTACGAAGAATATGAAGATGTTCTCAAAAAAAGCAATGCCTTCGATTTTGATGATCTCATTACCAAGACTGTTCAACTTTTTAAAAACGAACCGAGGGTTCTGGAGAAGTATAGAGAAAAATATAAATATATTTTGATAGACGAATATCAAGATATCAATACAGCGCAATATCAGCTTATAAAATTACTGGCCGAAAAACATCAAAATATCTTTGCGATCGGAGATGACGCGCAAAGCATTTATAAGTTCAGAGGATCCGACTTTAGAAATTTCTTGAATTTTGAACTCGATTGGCCGAAAGCCAAAATAATAAAATTGGAGCAAAATTATCGTTCAACGGCAATGATAATTTCTGCCTCTTCCGAGCTCATCAAGAACAATAAACAGCAAAAGCCAAAAGACTTGTGGACAAAAAACGGCGAAGGGGAGCAAATAAAACTTTCCGCCTATGAAAATGCCGACGAAGAAGCTTGGGGTATTTGCGGAAAGATATTAGAAATGGTAAGGGCTGGCGCCCAAACCGGAGAAATGGGGATACTCTACAGGACCAACGCGCAATCACGCGCGGTGGAACAAGTTTTTATCCGCAACAAGATCCCTTATGAAATATATGGCGGACTTAAATTTTATGCTCGAAAAGAGATCAAAGATATTATTGCCGGACTTCGCTATGCCTATAACCCTAAAGACGCCGCCAGCGCGGAACGTCTAGAAAAAAGTTTGGGAAAAATAAAGAGCCGGACAATAACAGCCAGCCTTCCCGAATTAACCAAGGAACTAACCCTGGTTCAGATCATAAGCTATTTCATAGAAAATACCGACTACTCAAGCTATCTTGTCAAAAATTTTAAAAATCCTTCCGAAAGAATGGAAAATATAAAGGAGTTGATCAATTTTGCTTCGCAATATGAAGATCCTTACAAATTTTTAGAGGAGGTAGCCCTAACCTCAACATCAGACGACAAACCCAAGCTCCAGAAGAATGCTGTAAAATTAATGACTATTCATGCGGCAAAGGGGCTGGAATTCGAAAATGTTTTTCTGATCGGCTGCAACGAAGGCCTACTTCCGCACGAGCAGTCTTTTTTTAAAGCCGAAGACATTGAGGAAGAAAGACGGCTCATGTACGTTGCAATGACTCGCGCCAAGAAAAAATTATTTATAAGTTTCTATAATTTACCTTCTAGGTTTTTAGGCGAGCTGCCGGGCGATGTGATAGAATTTACAAAAATTTCCAGTTATGGAGAAAGGAACGCCGACTGGGACGATGAAACGATATATATAGAGTAATTAAAAAATTTAAAAATCTTTGATTTTTCCCGCCTGCCGGCAGGCGGGGATATTCACACTTTAAACTTATCTTATGCAAAAACTCGGTCAACACTTCTTGAAAAATAAAGTTGCTATTTCTAAAATAGTCGCGGCCTTGAATATCGAGGAGGGCGATGTAATTATCGAGATCGGTCCCGGCAAAGGAGCGCTTACCCTGCCTATGGCAGAAAGCTTTAAGCTTACACTTTCTAATTTTAAAATAATTGCCATAGAAAAAGATCGGGAATTGGCAACCGAGCTGAAAAATAAAGTTCAAAATTTAAAACTAAACGGTGTTGAAATCATTGAAGGCGACGCGTTAAAGGTTCTGCCAAAAATCGTTCAGGAATTAAAAATTAAAAATTTAAAATTTAATATTGTCGGCAATATCCCATATTACATAACCGGAAAATTACTCAGAATTATTAGCGAGCTTGAATACAAACCAAAATTGACCGTTATAATGGTCCAAAAAGAAGTAGCCGAAAGAATCGCCGCTCAACCAAAACCGTCATTGCGAGTGCTGCCGAAGCAATCTGGACTTAATGAGATTGCCGCGTCGCAGACTCCCTCGGTCGCAGCCCTACGGGCGAGACCTCGCAATGACAGAATAAAAACAGTTTATAGCGGAATGAATTTGCTTGCGGCGGCAACTCAATTCTGGGCAGAACCAGAAATTATTTTTAAACTGAAGCCTACCGATTTCGAACCCGCGCCAGATGTTGATTCTGCCGTTATTAGACTAATCACCAAAAAAGAAATTAACAGTCTCCAATCTGTCATTGCGAGCAAAGCGAAGCGATCTATGCATCATGAGATTGCCGCGCCGCAGACTTCTCGCAATGACAAGATAAAAAATGAGAATCTCGCAAAAGAAATAGAAAACTATTACAAACTAATTCACACGATCTTCAAGCAACCAAGAAAAACATTGCTAAACAATCTCAGATCCGGATCGGATATTCCGAAAGAACAAATAGAAAAAGCTCTTGGATCATTAGATCTGCCGCTAAACTCCAGACCGCAAAACTTATCCGTAAACGATATCTTAAAACTTGCATCAATTATTAAGGATCTATAATTTTTATATTTTGCATATTAGAGTTTACATTTTTATTTAAATTTGTTGTATAATATAAGTAATGAGCCGATCAAAGATACTCATTACTATTTTATTTTTAGGGCTCGGATTTGGCGGAGCTTATTTTATAGTTTCCGGCTCTGCTCCGGCCGCCCCCCAAGCGAATAATAGCAGCCTTGATATAGTAAATAATAATCCGGTCGGAACGGAAATATCCCTCTCCCAAGCATCTTCAACTGTAAATTTAAGCGAGGTTTTTGCAAAAAAGATCGCCGCCGAAATGACATCGGTCAATCCTAACGGGGCGATAACAATGAATGGGCAAAATTACGTTGCTATACCAAAACCCGAAAATCTCGCCAATGATCTATTCGCCGAAGCGCAGAAAAATTTTGACCCAAAAAGTTTATACCCAACAATTAACGATTCTGACATTAAAATATCCAATGATAACAGCAAAGATGCTCTTGTAAACTATTTTTTATCTTTCAATGCAATAATATTAAGTAATGGCCAAAAATTACCAAAAAGCCTTCTTTCTTCTGTAGAAAATATTAAATCTTCCGATTTTATCCAGATGGTCAATGTTTATAATTCAACCATAAAAGATTTTTATAATTTAACCGTTCCGGCGGAACTTCTAGCTATAGATAAAAAAGAAATAGAGCTACTAACCGCTGAAAAAAATATATATCAAGCCCTGGCCAATATGGACCAAGATCCTTTCGTAGCCAGTCTGGCGGTTAATGAACTATCAAATGTCTACCAGCAATATAATGTTTTAAAAAATGACAAAAATACATTCATTAAAAATAATCAATTGATTAAATAAAAAATGTCTTTAAATTTTTATAAAAAAATAGTTGTTGGGCTAGTACTGACAAGCCTATTATTCGGTCCGGGATTATTTATGCCCAAAAAAGCTTACGCAGTATTGGGAGTCGGGGATATCACAACAACATTTGAATCTCCTATGAGCCCTATGGCAATTGACATTGCAGCTATAAATATAAGCACCGCGGCTTCGGCGGGCGCCAATGCGGCGGTGGCAGCTAAGGCAGCAAGCGATAAAACACAAAGTTTTCTTACTATTTTAAAACAAGTGGCTGGTCAAGCTTTAAAAAAATTAGTACTAGATAGGCTAGCCAATGCAGCGGCTGAATGGATCAAAAATGGCGGATTTGAGGGTAAGGGCGGTCCGATTGTTTCCGATTGGGGTGCTTTTTTTCAACAAGCGGGGCAAGAGGCAGTTGGAATGCTCGCTCAGCAAACATTGCCATTTCTTTGCTCTCCGATAAAAGTTAACGTAGCATTAAGCTTGTTCAGTCCTCAACAGCAGCCCGGAGCCGATGTAACTTGCACATTAAACACTATCGTTGGAAATATAGACGATCTTTTCAAAAGCTTTGACAAACAAAGCAAGGGGAGATGGCTTACCTATAACACCCTATGGGAGCCGCAAAATAACTTTTTTGGCACGACGCTAATAACAGAAGATAAACAAGAAACAACTCTTGCCGATGTTATGAAGTCCAAAACTATAGACGCTCAGATCAGTGCCGGATACAAACCTCAAGAGCAATGCAAAATCGATCCTCAAACTCACCAGAAGGTATGCCGAACACTTACACCCGGAAATCAAATAGCGCAGTCGGTTTGGAATACGTATACCGATACAAATAAAGTTGCGGGGATATTAACCGCTGACGACGTTGCGGGATATATTGGAGCATTAGCCGATGCGGTAATATACCGATATAGCTTATTAGCGATGAACGGAATTGCCGGAGCATTAGGATACAAAGATAGCGATAATACCAATACCGCTTATGCCGATTATCAAAACGCAAGTTTCGCCCAGATCAATTCTCTTATTTTTAAAAATGATCGCACATTATTCAATTCTAACTTTAATACCGTTCTGGGCATAAAACAAAACACCGCAACCAACATAAATCAATCGATAAATACTGAGTCTGCTATCAAGACCGCGCTCAACGATTTCCTTACCTGTGATCTTTCCAAAGCGTTTCCCAACGGAGAGACATTACAAATTTCCAATCTAACCAGTTCCAATATAATATCCGATACGATCAATAATGTTATTCAGCCGACACTAGACGGACTACAATCAGAGCTTTCTGATGTTCAAAACGATATTGCTATAATACAAAGCACTCAAGCTCAATTTAATGCTATGGATCCAACAGATAGTACCAGCGAGGCTCTAATGACTAAGACTTATTCAAATTTAGTAACTAACGGAACCATGGATCAGCAAAAAGCAACACAAGCCCTAGCCACATCACAAACCGAACTTTCCAGCATACAAAATTATTCTAATAGTATTCTACAAACCAATTCTGATAACGGCGGATACCAAGACATTCTTTCTGCCTGTGCCAACTATATGACGCCCGCTCCGTCTACTACACCATAAATAATTGGAACCAGTCTTAGAAAATGAAAAAAATAGACATAAGGAAAATAATTTTTGTCGGACTATTAGTGGCGGTGTTTTTATTAATACCGCATAGTTTTGCCCACGCCCAGCAGGCTGCGTCATCTGCTACTCAGGTGGCATCAAACGCGCCATCGACACCCAGCGCGCTAGATTTCATTACAAATCCAGGCAAAAGCATAATGACAGCGGTATCCTGGATACTCACCTTACTATTGTATGTTCTGGGGTATTTTTTCCATCTCGCTCTTTTTTTAGGCGGAATAATATTAAACTGGGTTTTGGAATTAAATTCTAATATTGTTGATAATCCTGCAGTTCAGATCGGCTGGCCGATAACCAGGGATATTGCCAATCTCGCCTTTGTATTTTTAATAATAATCATTGCATTTGAAACTATTTTAAATACCGGTTCACTGCAAGTTAAAAAAGCTCTACCTAAGCTTATAATAGCGGCTCTTCTTATTAACTTTAGCTTACTCCTGGCAACTGTAGTTCTTGATTTCGCCGGAATGCTTACAAATTTCTTCCTAGCTTCCTTCAATAGTCAATCCGGTAACGGCGGCGTCGCTCAAGCGCTGTCTAGCGCAATGCAAATGTATAAAGTATTGCAGCCTCCAACGCTCGATCCTAACTCTACCCTTCTTAATTTTGGCGCAGCCACAGTACAGGTATTAGCAAGCCTGATATTTGCCGATATAATTACGGCAGTTGGCGCCATCACCATGTTCGGATTAGCGGCAATGTTCTTGATGAGATATGTGATTATCGGCATTCTTTTAATAACTTTACCGGCTGCAATAATAGGTTGGGTAATAGGAGGAAGTGGCTGGTCAGATTGGTCTAAAAAATTTTTACAGCAAACATTCTTCGGACCAATCGCCGGATTTTACATTTACATAGCGCTTAAATCCTATACCGCAATACAAGGCATTGTGGACACACCAAATATGCAAAAAGCTTTGGTTGACGACCCGAGTCACGTGATACAAAGTATGGGTCCGAACATCGGTTCTATGATCATGGTGGTTGCGATACTGATGTATGGTATTAAAAAAGCCGAAGAGGGTTCTGGCATTGCGGGAAAATGGACTACTAATGCTGCAACCGGAGCAATAAATGGCATCTTAAAAGGAACCGCGTCTACAGCAATAGGTCTTACTGGTCTTGGATTTGCTGCTAAGAAAGTTGGAGAATTTGGTGAAAAGTATAAAAATTCAAAGTATGGCTTGGTCAGAAGCGCGACAAGGCCGCTTAGACAAGTCGCCAAATCCTCAGAAGACTTCCAAAAAACATATGGTGGCCTTAGCGGAATTTATACCGCCACATCAGAAGAAATCGGCGCCGGCTTAGGCTGGAACTCTAGAAAATTACGCTTAAAAGAAGAGAAGGAATATAAAGAGAAAGAAAATGAGCGTACAGAAAATGAAAAAACAAAGCAAGCTGGTCCAGAAAAAGAATTCGCGGAGAAAGAAAAATTAACAATGAAGTCGGCATTAACAGAAGAGGAAGGGGAGCTTAATAAGAAATGGGAGGAGAAAATGCTAGAGATAGATGCTGCGCGTAAAAATCCTCAAGGTTCAGATTTGTCAAAACTAGAACAAGAAAGAGACGGTATAGCCAAAGCACTAGAGAATGTCAGAGCAACTAAAACGGCGATAGATCAGCCAATAAGCATAAATCAACAAACGATCATTTCCGCAAGCCAACAAAAAGAAGCTCGGGGCAACGCGGGTGGAGGTGACAGATCGGCTATATTCGAAAAAGACCTAGCGGAACTAAATGCTAAAATAGCTAAAATAACGAACCCGGAAGAAAAGAGAATCGCACAAGAACGCATTATCAATCTAACAAGGCTGGTAAAAAATTCTAAAGAAAATACATTGCAAAAAGTTAACGATCTTCATAAAAAGATCTCCGAAAGCGAGGAACTTATTAAAAAATCTAAATCTAACAATGCCTCAGATAAGGATATAAAAGAACTAAAAAAATTCATGAAAGAAACAAAAGCTAAACAGGAAGAAGGAAAATAATTAATTACTAGCGGAATAGCAAATGACGAACAACTACGAATCCGAAAAACAAGAAGCGCAAAAAAGGTTTGAAGCGCTTCCAGAAAAATTAAAAAAAGAAATGCTGGCCGACAAAAACGTCCAGCTCATTTCTAGTGTTTGCCGAGACTACAGTATTTCCGAGGATAAAGTAAAAGATGTTGCTTTGCTGGTAGGTGAAGTTTTTTTGGGCTATACAAAGCCGGAGGAGATCGCTTCGGAGCTGCACCAATATTTCGATATTGATATGCAAAAAGCCAATTTCATTGAGATAGAGCTTAAACAAAAGTTATTTAACAACCTTAAAGACGATCTGGCTAAAATTTATAATCCGCCAAAAATTGCCGAGGAACCGCAAGAAGAGGTATTGCCCAAAATCGTAAATCTTGAAAAAAACAACGCCCCGACAGCAAACGATATTCATCCGGAATTTTCAGGAGCTAAGCCGCTGTCTTCAATGCCGACTCAGCCGGCCACTCCGATCGCACCAAAAATTCCCACCATGGGCGCAGGAGTCGCATCTATAAATCCACAACCAATAAAATCCGCACAACCGACTGCGCCAATTGCCGAAACCCCATTTATCATTCAAACAAAAACAGAGCCGGTAAAACCCACGATCCCTCAAATCACTAAAGAATCAATATCATTGAACCTAAAAGTAGAACCCTCGCTCATAAATAAACCAAATGTTGTTAAACCGGTATCCATTAAAATAGAAACCGAGCAAAAAGAGGGCGCAAAAAAATTCAGCATGCCCGTTTTTATCAATCCCAAACCCGTGATCGAAGCTCGGCAACCGATTGCACCCGCTCAACCCAATAGCGAAAAAGTTACACCCAATCCAGCAATACCGCCATCACAAATATTTGAAAAACCGATCTCCGAGCTCAAACCAAGCGAATCAACTCAAACAGCTAAATCCGAGCCAATAAGAACCGTCCATTACAGCAATTTCAAAACTCCGCTGACCCCATCTGGAGCGCCCCAAAAACCAGAACCCAAAAAAGAAGACTACATCAATTTATCCACGTTTACCAAACTCAACGGAAATACGATTGATCTTAGAAGCAACAAACAACCTACAACCAACAACTAACGACAAAATGGAAAAAATCAGATTTTTGAAATGGAAAGCTTATACAGATTCTAAAGAAGTGCTAGCAATTATACATAGTTAAAAAACACCAAAAGAATATAGATACGAGATAGGTAGTCAATTAATACGGTCAGCTCTTTCAATTGTTCTGAATATCGCCGAGGGTAGTGGTAAAACATCTGACAAGGAACTCAACAGATATATAGAAATAGCACTAGGCTCCGTTAGTGAAACACTAGCCGCGCCAGATATATTAAAAGATAGTGGTTTTATAACCAAAGCAGAGTTTGATATACTTTTTGTAAAGTTATCAAGTATCTCTAGTCAATTGGGTGGTTTTAAGAAAAAATTATTAACTCATTAGTCGTAAGTCGTCAGTTGTTAGTCGTTGGTCAAACATATGCAGTTTCAAGTCCCTCAATTTATAGACACAGAAGACAAGATAATCGGGCCGCTAACCCTTAAGCAATTCGTCTACATCACGATCGGCGCCGGCCTTTCTTTTTTCTTATTCTTCTTCTTTAATTTGTGGCTTTGGGCCTTTTCGATAGTGCTGATAAATACAGCTACAATATCTTTGGCCTTCATAAAAATAAACGGCATTCCACTGCCTAAAATAGTTAGCGCAGCTATTGGTTATTTCTGGAAGCCTAAATTTTATCTTTGGAAAAAAACTGCCGCCCCCGGCCAAAAAATAGAAAAAACGAAAGAGCCCGCACAGATAAAAGAAGGCGCAAATCCATTGAACGATATATGGCAAAAACTTCTTACTTCAAAAACCCCCATACCAGCTAGAGAAAAAACGACTCAGCCGGCTATTTTTGATCAATTCAGATCGCATCAGGAAAAATACGAGGTTTTCAGAAAAATAACCGGAGAGAAAGAGATGGCCCGAAGAGTTGATTATAAATAAAGAATTAAACAATTGTATACTTAAACATATGCCTAACATACAAGAATCAAAAGAACCGTCTTTCGCTACACAACAATTCGTTAATATCGATTCTATTAATAACGGCGTAATAAAGCTAAGGGGTGGGGCATATAGGAGGATACTCATTGTTTCGGGAATAAACTTCGATCTCAAATCGGCCGAAGAGCAGGAAATGATAACCTCCGCCTTTCAAGGTTTTTTGAATTCCGTTGATTTCACTCTTCAAATTTTTATACATTCAAGAAAAATAAATATCGACAATTATTTAAGAAAAGTAGAGGAAAGAGAAAATCAAGAGACCAACGAGCTTTTGAAGAATCAAATATTTGAATACAGGGAATTTATAAAATCCTTTGTTTCTCAAAATGCAATAATGTCCAAAAACTTTTTTGTGGTTGTCCCGCTAGATCCCATACGTGTTTCAGATACCGGCGCCGGCCTTAAGAGCGCCGTATTCGGCCTCTTTGGAAAGAAAAAAAATGAGGGGGATGAAAAAAAACAAACGGAGAAAGAATATCTTGAACAACTCGATCAAAGGGTCGGCGAGGTCGTCGACGGCTTAAATCAGATCGGGCTCAGAGTTGTGCCATTAAACGACGAAGAACTTTCCGAGCTTTTCTACAACCTATACAATCCCAGCACAATAGAGAAAAAGGTTGCTCAATAAACATGAATTTAAAAAAATATTATGGCTGATACAGCAAAAAATATAATAGACATAATTGCCCCGGCGGCAGTGGAAGTGAATTCAAATTTCATAAAAATTGGCGACAAGCTAGCCAAAACTCTTTTTATATTTTCTTACCCGCGATTTCTTTCCACTGGCTGGTTCTCTCAAATCATAGATATGCCCGATCTTATAGATATATCTATCTTCGTTCATCCTATAGAAACAAACCTAGCGTTAAAACAACTTAGAAAGAAAGCGGCTCAGGTCGAATCTCAAATATATGAAAAACAAGAAAAGGGCGTGGTAAGAGACCCAATGCTTGAAACCGCATTTCAAGATATTGAGGGACTAAGAGATTCGCTTCAACAAGCGCGCGAACAGCTTTTTAATGTAAGCGTCTATATCACCATTTATGCTGAAACGATAGAGCAACTAAACAAATTAGAAGGGAGAATAACCAATCTGCTCGAAAGCCGACTAGTCTATATAAAACCAGCATTATTTCAACAAACTGAAGGATTTAGCTCGTCCATTCCGCTCGGTCAAGATCGCTTATTAATTTACAATCCTCTCAATTCCGGACCGCTATCATCATTCTTCCCATTCACTTCAGCGGATCTTACCTCCGACAACGGAATACTTTATGGGATCAATGAAAGTAATAATTCGATGATAGTTTTTGATAGATTTTCTTTAGAGAATGCCAATATGGTTGTTTTTGCTAAAGCGGGTGCCGGAAAAAGCTATGCAGTCAAACTCGAAGCATTGCGTCTGCTTATGATGGGAACTGATATCTTGATCATAGATCCGGAAAATGAATATGAAGCGCTGGCATCTTCCGTTGGCGGAAGTTATTTTAGGATCTCTCTGGCCTCCCAGCACCACATCAATCCCTTCGACCTTCCGATCATACCCAAAGACGAAGATCCAAGTGATGTTTTGCGTTCACACATTGTTAATATTGCCGGATTGTTAAAATTAATGATGGGCCAGCTTACCCCAGAAGAAGATGCTCTTTTAGATAGAGCCATTTCCGAAACCTACGCCTCTCATGATATCGCTCCGGGTAAAGATTTTAGCAAAGCGATTCCGCCGCTTCTAGAAGATCTTCAAAAAATTTTGGAAAACATGGAGGGAGGAAAAACAATGGCGCAGCGCCTTTATAAATATACTCAAGGCAGCTACGCCGGTTTCACCAATCAGCCAACCAATGTTGATATAAAAAATCGATTAATAGTTTTTTCTATCCGTGACCTGGAAGAAGAGCTTAGGCCGATCGCTATGTATATCGTCTTGAATTTCATCTGGAGCTTGATTAGAGCAGAGCTCAAAAAAAGAGTACTGATAGTAGATGAGGCGTGGGTGCTTATGAAATACGAAGACGGAGCCTCTTTTATGTTTGGCTTAGTAAAGAGATGCAGAAAATATTATCTTGGAGTCACCACGATCACACAAGACGTGGAAGACTTCCTTAAATCTCCCTATGGCCGCCCGATCATCACCAATTCCTCTTTGCAGCTTTTATTGAAACAGTCGCCAACAATGATAGATCTCATTATAAAATCTTTTGGACTTACAGAGGGCGAAAAAAATCTTCTGCTTGAAGCTGCGGTAGGTGAGGGACTTTTCTTTGCCGGACTTAATCATGTTGCCATTAAAATAATAGCGTCTTATCTTGAAGATAAAATTGTTACTACAAAACCAGAGCAAATTCTCCAACAGCAAAATGCTTAATTAAATCAAAACATGCCCGAACAAAATCCTATAATACGGCCAAACAAGCGCGCGACCGCTCCAAAAAAAGAAGATGAACAGGAAGAATACAAGCCAAAATTATCAATGTGGGAAATAGTTATCATAACTCCTTTCTACTTGATATCTGATACCCTAGAGCTTTTCCTGTTTCTGTTTGGATTATCTGATTTTGGAATAATAAGCATGATTCGCACATCGATCAGCGAATTCTATTTTATTGTCATAAAAAAAATGGGGAAAGAGATCTGGCTGACCAGTTTAGTAGTAGGGGTAATAACGGCAATGCCATATATCGGCGCGCTCATACCATCCACTATTGGATGGGGAATAGTTGTTTACATAGACTGGTTTGGTATGAAGAAAGCGGAGAGTATACTGAAAAAAACTGGCGCCGTTGGCAAAGTCATAAATAAGGCCGCGGACAAGGCTTCTGCTGTGACTGGAAAAGTTTAATACTTTAAATTGTTTTGATTTATTGTTTTGATGTATAATTAAAAAGTATTATGAAGCTGATCGATCTAATCAAAAAAAACGCATCTTCCTTAGCGTATTTAGCTATTTTAGGAATGCTTATCGGGTCATCCGCAAATGCTCAAGTTGCCCCAAACATCCCTTCTATTACTACCACACCCATCAATCCCAACTTTGATTTTTTGATTTCCTGGCGCGCGACCAATTATGTACCAGCAAATTACCCGGGGAAAGTTATGCCTACGATCGGCTCTTCGGTAGAAGTAAGCTTCGATTGCCTTGATCAGGGCAAATTTGTAGATCTTTCCGAGCAAAACATACTTTGGTATTTAGGCGACAATCTTTTGCAATCGGGGGTAGGATTAAAATCTGTAAAGTTTACCGTCAATCAAGTAAACCCTCAGATAAGCATCAGCATCCCCAAATATAAAGACGCCAAATATCCAATGGGTGATTTAGAGGGGCTAACTACAATTCCAACTACGCAAGCAAAGGCTGTTATAAATGCGCCCTATCCAGCCAGAACTATTAAGGTCGGCACCAATCCACTTCAGGCCATACCTTATTTCTTCAATGTTTCTGATCCAAGCCAGCTTAATATTTCTTGGAACGTTGACGGCTCCGATGTTTCTGGCCAATCTGGAAACCCATCCATCCTTAATTTAACGACCACTACGCAAGGAAATCCTGCGGTCGGCGCCAATACGGGCATAAATATCACCATTCAAAATCCGGCTAGCTACTATGAATTCGCAAGAAATTATGTCAATTTAGATATAAAGTAATCAGCCAATAACTAATTACTAAATTACAAATACCCGTCATTACGAGCGCCGCCAAAACGATCTCACTAACAAGTTGTCACATCGCAAATCCCTCACAACAACAAAAAATAAAAAATGAATTTAAACTATTTTAAAAAAATATTTGCAGTTTCATTGATGGGATTTTTATTTGTCTTTAATTCAATTCCGGTGAGTTTTGCACAAACATCAATTGATTGTTCGAAACTAGACTCCAGTAGTTGCACGGCACCAAATACAAATTGCGAATGGCATATCACGCCGGAACCGGGTATATGCGTTGCAAAAGGAACTATTGGGGAAAATATTGCTCCATCACCAAGCGGACCAACAACTTATAAGTCTAATGGTGATTGCGCATCAGTTGGAACTGCAATTAGTGGAAAAAATGCTCTCTGCGACAAAACCGTAATACCATGCCCAAGCGGTACAGTTTGTACTTACACGGTAACAGATTGTCCTGTTGGTTCAGGTACTGGATGGAGGTGTGTCATGGCTTCAATACCTCAAAACGTAATGCCTCAAGACGCCAATCTTAGCGCAACAATAAAACCGTATGAACTTAAAGTTACTATTCCATGCAATCCCAACGCTCTTGGAATAAACGGCCAGTGTCCAACCCCTGATAACCCGGCGGGATATATTGCCAGACTTTATCAATTCGGCCTGATGATCGTCGGATTCGTGGCTTTAGGTGCGGTAATATATGGAGCTGCTTTGTACACCCTGTCTGCCGGAAATATGGCTTCCAAAGAAGAGGGTAAGACGTGGATGTTGAATGCCATATACGGAATACTTCTTCTCCTCGGAGCCTATTTAATTCTTTACACAATAAATCCGAATTTAGTTAATTTAAAAAACCCCGGCCTGGAGCCGATCGATCTAGATTCTTTCTTGCCTCCAGCCACTCAAGTAACCGACTGCTCTCAAATAACCCCTGATTATTCAAATATATCCCAGCCGTGTGGACCAAATTGTAAATTAGACGCAACCACAAAAAATGGGTGTTCTACTAGTGGAAGCAATAATTCAGTATCGGAAACTTCTGGATCTGGATCACCTGGGTGCTTAGTATACGGTACCACTGGCGGAATGTTTAGTTTAAATACAACTAATAATGGACAACAAGTTTCTAGTTTATCGTCTTCTAATTCCAGCGAAATGGTCTGCACAAAATGCGCGGACGGAAACGACCTAGTTAACGGAGCCTGTGTTTGTAAAACCAATCTCGTAAGACAGCCTGATGGTACATGCAATGCCTCAAATTTAGTTCTAACTCCATGCCCCACTGGCTATGCACACGACACAAATACCACCTGTAATAATTGCGAATCTGGATATCGAAAGGATTCTGCGGGAAAATGCGTTGTTCCAACACCGGTCGTTCCCCCGAAATATTGCGCAAGCGGATATACGGGACCGGACGGAAACTGCCTTCCTTAATTAATAAGATAACCAAATGGACTACAAACGCATATTAAAAATAATAGCTATAGTATTAATAGTCATCGCGATCATAATTGGCGCTTATTTCCTTTGGAAGTGGTTAAATTCAAGAAATACCGGTAATCTAACCGGAACAGGAGGGGTGCCTACCACCGAAGTAACGAATGTAGGCGAAGGCGGCGCAATTGGAGCCCCGATAAACACATCCGAGCAAACGACAACCCAAACCCCTCAAACGGTCACTCAAAAGCTTTCCATATTTATTGATACACCGGTTTCCGAATATTGGCTTAATTCAAAAGACGGCAGTGTTTACTTCGCTAATTTAGCAGGACAAATTATAAAAATAAATAACGACAATACTAGGCAGCTTGTTAGCCCCCAAACTATTACTAATCTGCATTCTATAATCCCGTCAAAAGACGGCTCGCTGGCAATAGCCGAATTTAATTATCCTCAGCTTCCAACTTTCAGTATTTTTTCAGCCAGCTCCACCAGCTGGCAGCCCCTTCCGGTAAGCACAATATCGGCTACCATTTCTCCAGACTCCAAAAAAGTTGCTTATACCAACGAAAAAGCTCTTAACGTCCTAGATCTGACCACGCAAAAAACAAGCCAATTACAAAATATGAGCCAGGCCGGACTTAATTTAAACTGGATAACCGATCAGAAGATCTTATTTTATAGCGATCCAGCAATTGATATAAGCGGATATGTTTATTCATTCGATACCGCTACCAAAACACTAAAAATGCTCACAAGCGGAGATTATGGAACGGATATAAAATGGGCGGATAAGGGTGACCTGGGAATAAAACTGATTTCCGCCGAAAGGATGCCAAAGTTAAGCATTGTAGACGACCTATGCAATAATCTTGTCAGCCTTCCATTTGTAACCGTTCCGGAAAAATGCGTATTCAGCTCCAACTCTCAAATAATATATTGCGGCATTCCTAAGAATATTCGATCGGGGATAGCTCTTCCCGATGATTACTATAGTAAAAACGACTACTTCGTTGATGATATTTTTGAAATGAATCTGCCGACTGGGAAAATCACGAAAATATTTGACGGAAATGACGTCCCGCTTGATGCCTATGATCTAAAAATAAAAGATAACAGCCTTTTATTTGTAAATCGTTACGATAACAAAGTTTACTCGCTCAGCCTTTAGCAATAAAAAACCACCCTTTTTGGGTGGTTTTTTATTTTTATGCATTATATTGGCTTGATCACGATGTGCCTTTCTGGACCCACTCCAAAGCTTTCGGTTTTGACGTCGGGCCTACTGGCAAGCTCCATATGGACTATTCTTCTCTCGAAGGCATTCATCGCCGGCAATGTGACCTCTTGCTTGTTGATCAAAACCTTTCTAGCGGCAGCCTTAGCTAATTCAGCGATGAGCCGCTCTCTCTCTCGTCTGTAATTATTAATATCTAGGATCAAATTATCTTCAATGGCAGGATCTAATTTCTTTGAAATAAGTCTGGCCACTCTCTCAAAATCGGCAATTATTTTAGGAAGAACGCTTTTATCGAGGTTGAATTCGTTAATAAATATCGAAATCCTCTTGCCCTCGATATCGGCTTCTGCGGAAAAATCTCTGAACCCTCCCAATTCTAAAAGCTCTTTTATTTTGTTTTTAACGCTTTCTGTATTGCTCATATGTTATTCGTTAATATTAACTTTAACTTTTTTATTTATATAAATTTGCTGACCCACCGAAAAAAGAGAAGTAACCAACCAATAAAGACCAATGGCTGAAGGCATCTTCCAAAGAACGAGAACGGTAAAAAGCGGGGTATAATAGATCATTTGCCTGGTCATTTTTTCTGCCGCGGACACTTCCTTTCCTTTTTCTTTTTTGGGAAGCGTCAGTGCGCCCTGAAAATACTGCGCAATTGCCGCCAAAACTACCATTATAATACTGCTGCTTTTTAGATCTATCAAGCCCAAAAATAAAGTATTGATATGCTGCGGAGCGCTGACGAAGCTATACAGAACCGAAAAATTCATAGCAGAAAAGTCGGATCTGAACAAACTATATAGTGCTATCAATACAGGAATTTGGACAAATAGCATAAGAATGCTGGAAAACGGATTAACTTTATATTTCTTGTAAAGGTCCATTAGAGCCTGCGCCTGCTTTTCTTTGTCCTCTTTGTGATCCTTCTGTATCTTTTGAATAAGCGGCTGGATCTTCTGCATTATCATTTGGCTTTTTGCGCTTTTATAAAAAAGAGGGAAAAGGATCACTCTTATCAAAACAGTAAGCAATATAATAGCAAGACCCAAGCTTCCAAAAGAAAAATTGTTATATAAAAAAATAAGAATATTTAAAAGCGGTATGTATAGGTATGTGTTGAACATAATTGTTGTAATTTTCAATTTTCAAATCCCAATCTTCAATCAGAAGTGGCTTGAAAATTAAATTTTATAGCCTTAGAGAATCTTTCTCAATGATTCATCGATTTCTTTTATAATATCAGCTTTTTTTAATTTAGTCATAGCCGGAGAAACAATTATAAGGACTTCTTGACCATTACGATCTCCCGCATCAATAAATTTTCCGGCAACATCCATAATAATTCTCTTCAAACGATTCCTCCAAACGGCACTTTTATGAACCTTTTTGCTTATCACCGCGCCAAAACGATTGTAATTGACCGATCCGGGAAATAATTTCAATAAAAAATAGCGGTTACCGATGTTGCGACCGCTTTTGTTTAAAACCGATTGAATTTGCAGGCGGAATTTCTTTGCAAGCATAGCCCTAAAAACAAGGCTTAAACGGCCAATCTCTTCCTGCCTTTTATTCTGCGGCTTGCCAAAACGCGCCTTCCACCCGGCGTCTTCATTCTTTTTAGAAAACCATGCGCTCTAGCCCTCTTCTTTTTTGCTGGTTGATAAGTTTGTGACATATCAAATAGAATAACAAGTCAAAGCTCAAAAGTCAAAATTACAAAAATAAAAACTTTCTAATAACTTTCAGATTTTTTGACTTTCAACTTTCGACTTTCGACTTTTGACTTTCAACTTGGGCATGATCGGTGTAAAATAAGTTCTCCACAACTAATTAACACATTGTTATATTTTCACTATTTGACTCCTGTTGGTTACGTAATAAAATTAACTTGTATCAAATAGCAAAAAAATATAAAAAAATCGATGCGATACGGACGGGGATTGAAATAGACAGCGGCTTGGTGGTTTAATAACAATATAAATTAAGTCGTAGTAAATTAAGTCGTAAACATTTAATTAAAAATCTTTTAAACCCGGTATGGAACTAGAACATCTTTGGCAATCAACGTTAAGCGAAGTAGAATTACAAATTTCTAGGCCAAATTTTCTTACCTGGCTAAAAAATAGTCGGTTGACTCACAAACAGGACGGTGTCGTATTTGTGAGTTTGCCTAATAATTTTGCAAAAGAGTGGGTAGAGAATAAATATAACAAGATCATTCTTTCTGTTTTAAGAAATTTTGACGAAAGCACAAAAAAAATAGAATATGTAGTTGAAAATAAAAATTCTTCCGGACACTCGGCCACGCACACAAAACAAAAGTCTTCGGATAGTTTCGATATAAAATTTCAGCAATCGTTTGCCGAATTAAAAGTTGATCCCGAAACGAATCTCAATCCCCGATACACATTAAAATCCTTTGTTGTAGGGTCATCAAATGAGTTAGCACATGCTGCAGCTACAGCAGTAATAAAAGATGTCGGAAAAAAATACAATCCACTTTTTATATACGGAGGCGTAGGTCTAGGAAAGACACATCTCATTCAAGCTGTAGGCAATGAGATCAAAAAAGAATACAACAACAAAATAAAAGTAAAATATGTTTCTTCCGAAAAATTCACGAACGATGTTATTTGGTCTATAAAAAACAAAAGAACCGAAGACCTGAAAGAAAAATATCGTCTTACAGATGTTTTGATAATCGATGATATTCAATTCATTGGGGGTAAAGCGGCAACCGAAGAAGAGTTTTTTCACACTTTCAATTCTTTGTACGAAAATAATAAACAAATAATCATTTCCTCTGATAGGCCGCCTAGATTCATTCCTACGCTCGAAGAGAGATTAAGATCTCGTTTTGAAGGCGGAATGATCGCCGATATCGGTTTCCCTGATTATGAGCTAAGAATGGCTATTTTAAAGACCAAATTACAAAATAGGGGAGCTAACTTATCCGACAATGTAATAGATGTCATTGCCTCAAAAGTTCAAAAGAACCTAAGGGAGTTAGAGGGTGTTTTAAATAAAATTTTATTCGTACAAACCACTAAAAATGTTGAGCTCAGCGCCAAACAAGCAGAAGAAATTATTAACGAAAGCTTTCAACAGCCAGTTAAAAATGTAAGCAGCACTCAAGTTATAAAAGCAGTTGCGGACTATTTTGAAGTAGATATCAATTCCCTGACCGGGCGTTGCAGAAAAAACAGCGTAGCTGAACCAAGACAAATAGCCATGTATCTTTTACGCGAATTACTGGGTATGTCCTATCCATCTATTGGAGAAAAACTCGGGAAAAGAGATCATACAACCGCAATCTATGCCTACAACAAACTTTCCGCAGAAATAGAAAAAGATCAAAATCTTAATCAAAAAATAATAGCCATAAAAGACATTATAAATAAAGAATAAACTGTTAGTAGCTTTGTTGAAAACCTATGGATACTCCATAGTTATCCCTGTTATAAAAAATAGGATAAATTAATAAGATCCAACGATCATTTCACTTATAAACAATCTATAAAATTTAAATAACATCTGGCTGTGCATGAGTTAACACCGATAAATACTAAACAAAAGGCACTTATTCACAATGTTATCAAATACTACATCTACTACTATCTTATATATAAATTAATTAAATAAATGAAAATACTCATACTAAAAGAAAACTTGAAGGATGGTTTGAACTCAATAGTGAAAGCTGTTTCTGAAAATAATAATTTACCCATACTTAAAAATATCCTAATAAAGACTTTTAATAACAAAATTCGCTTAACGGCTACAAATTTAGAATTAGCGATAAGTAAGAATGTTTCAGGTAAGATAATCGAGGATGGTTCAATAACGGTTCCTTTTTCTATTTTAAATGGGATCATTTCTAATTTAGACAGTGAGAAAGTGAGTCTAGAATCAAAAAAAGATAATTTGATCTTAAAAACAGATAATTATGAAGCTGCAATCCAGGGTTTGAGCGAAGAAGATTTTCCTATAATTCCCGAAATTGGCAATATGCAAAATAACCTTAAGATTAGCAGTAATGTATTTAATGAGGCGGTTTTAAAAGTTATAAATTGCGCTCAGATATCGGAAATAAGGCCGGAAATAAGCGGGATCCTGTTCGATTTTCAGATTTCCAGTTTGAAATTGGTAGCTACTGATGGAGTCAGGTTGGCCGAAAAAACTCTATTCGACAAAGATTATAAAGCTAACTTTATAAGAGGATTTAAAGCGATAATTCCGCTAAAAACAATTCAAGAGATCCCAAGGATTTTTTCAAAAAAAGAAGGTTCTGCGTCGGAAGATGATCTTCATATTTATTTTGATCCAAATCAAATTTTATTTAAAGGAGAAGATGTTGAAATTATATCGCGTTTAATAGATGGAACTTATCCGGATTATGATCCCATTGTTCCTAAAAAATTTGAAACCGAATGTATCGTTTCCAAAGAGAATTTTACAAATGCGGTAAGACTGGTTAGTAATTTTAGTGGAAAAATAAATGACGTTAAATTGAAAAGCAAGGAGGGTAAGAAAGTTATGGAGGTTTCTTCGTCCACTCAACAGATCGGAGAAAATCGTTATTTGGTACCCATGAAATCAAAAGGTGAAGATTTCGAGATAGTATTTAATTGGAGGTTTTTGCTTGAAGGTTTGAAAAGCTTTGATCTCGAGGAGATCGTGCTTGGATTAAACGGCGATCAACACCCGGCGATGATCAGATCTCAAAAAGACTTTTCTTATTTCTATATATTGATGCCTATTAAAAACAGCTAAAAAATGGATAGATTTTTGATCTATTTTTTTATTTGAACAATATTATCGATCTTTCTAGCGAGTTTCCTCCGATATCATATATTTTTAGTTTAAGCAGGTTTTGAGATTCAGCCATCTGAGTGTTTAAATTGTAATTAAATATGTAATTTTTTCCAAAGGATTGCTGAGGTGTGGTAGTTATAAGTGATCCGTTAAAATATAATTCTACTTTTCCGATCTCGAAGTTAGCGGTTATATTTGCCGTGACTTGGGTGTTTTCGGATTTTATAAAATCTCCGTTTTTAGGGTTTAGCCAATCAACGTTAGCGCTTATTACCGCGGAATTAGTACTAGCGCTAATAGATCGGTTTATTTCATCTATAGGGATTGGTTTGTTGTAAGTCGAGTTAAAATCCGGGATATTGTCATTTGCCCATTTCAATACAGGTATCTCCCAATTTTGGAATTGAGGGTCGTTTTGAGGATTTTCCGGATACAGACCTTGAGGATCGTTTTTGTTTACGTAAAAAAGTATATTATGGATTTGAGGATAAGAACTTCCATTGACCTTAAAATTTACCGTAAACTGTCCATTTAGTATCGATTTTTGAGCAAGAATCGGGTTAGGTTTAGAGAAAGTAACTTGAGGGGTTGTTTTTATAGCATTTTTCATAAATGCGCTCCACATTGGAACAGCAGCTAAAAGACTGCTTCCTTGTCTTTGCATTGGAGTGTTGTCATTATTTCCGGCCCAAACTCCGACTACGAAATCCGGAGTGTAGCCGACGGTCCAGGCATCATGATAATCATTGGTCGTCCCGGTTTTTAGAGCGACTTCATAGCCGTCAAATATTGTCAGTGGCAAGCTGTTTTGTAGTAGTCCTGATCGTGCTTCTGTATCGCTCAAAATATCATTGATGTAAATTGGATATTTGGCATCAACAACTCGCGTGGCCAGATCTTTATATTCTTCAATCGTTTGACCCTGAGAATTGGTTATTTTTAAGATCATTGATTGCTGGTGTTTTATTCCTTCTTGGGCGAATACGGAATATGCGCCGACCAGATCTATTAATTTAACTTCTCCGCCTCCGAGCACAAGAGATAGTCCATAGCGATTTTTTTCAGTGAGAGTGGTTATGCCAAAATCGGAAGCAGTTTTCAATGTATCCGATAGTCCCGCCAAATACAGAGTTTTTACGGAAGTTATATTGATTGATTGTGCCAGAGAGTTTCTCATATCGATCGGTCCTTTAAAATCCGGATCAAAATCTTGGGGATGAAAACATTCGGGATTATTACCGTTGTAGTTTATATTATCGATCGGACAATTTGGATCATTGGCGGTAAATTCCGTTGGTACATCAAAGAGCATTGTGTTTGGAGTGTATCCTTTTTCGAATGCGGTAATATATGCAAAGGGTTTCATTGTTGAACCTGGTTGTCTTAACCCTTGAGTAGCTACATTGAAATTTCCTTCGAATTTGCAATTTTTTCCAGGGATACATCCGGCTGGTTCTGGAGCGCTAAAGTAATCTTTAGAGCCTACCATTGCCAATATTTGGCCGGTGGTGGCATCCTGAGCTACAAGGGCGGCATTGTATCCTTGATAAAGACTAGTATTCCTATCTGCGCCATCTTTTATTGCTTTTTCCGCTAATTGCTGCATATTCCAGTCTAGGGTGGTTATAACTTTAAGTCCTGCGGTTTCTACATAATTTTCTCCATATTTGTTGTCGAGATAGTCCTGTACCGCTTGCACAAAATGAGGAGCTTTCATTCCGGTTGCTTGTGGCGCAAACTTGAAAGTCTCTGTTTTAGCGTTATTCATCTGTTTTTCGGTTATATATCCTAATTTATACATCTGATCCAGAGCATAGTCTTTGCGAGCGTAGAGTTCTTTAACGTGTGTACCCCAAGGAGAGTAATAAGTTGGGGCTTGAAGTACACTAACAATGAGGGCTGATTGCGCCAGATCGAGGTCTTTTGCATCTTTATCAAAAAAAGATTGGCTAGCAGCTTGGATGCCGTAATTATTTCCTCCAAACGGACTCTGATTAAGATAAAGATCGAGTATTTCGTCTTTGCTGTATTTTTGCTCAAGCTCAACAGCTAAAATAAGTTCCTTGATCTTTCTCGTAATGGTTTTTTCTTGGGTAAGAAACGCATTCTTTGCCAACTGTTGGGTGAGAGTAGATCCGCCTTGAGATGCGCCGCCATTAGCAATATCCGAGATAAAGGCTCTTATTATTCCTTTTATATCAAAAGCCGGATGAGTATAAAAGGTTTGGTCTTCCAGCGCTATTAGCGCTTTTTTAACGTAATCTGGAATTTCGGTGAAGGGAATAACGGTTCTTTTTTCTTGTCCATGAATTTCATAAAGGAGTGTTTGGCCTGTGCGGTCATATATTTTTGTTGATTCTATTACCTTTCTGTTTTCGATCTGGCTAGGACTAGGCAGGTCCTTCATTATTAAAATATAGAAAAATAATCCCGCCGCTATGATCACTAAAAGAGATATTATGCCAATGGTTCCTAGTGGCAGTTTTGTTTTTTTGTTCATATATTTATTATAGCCAATAACGGCCCGCAGTGCGGGCCGTTATTAAATGTTAATAATTATCCTTGTCGTCTATCATGTCATCGTCTATTACGCTTCCGGATTCTTCTTCGTCATATCCGCCAGTCTCTTTTTCTATCCAATCATCTTCATCTTCGGCGCTAGATAGATCTTTTGTATCTTCTTCTGTGATGGGTAGCTCGTCTTCCAGCTCATCCTTTTTCCATTCTTTTTCTTCGTCCAGCCAATTTTTACCCTCTTCTTTTTCATGTTTTTTGAATTTTCCGACAGGGCTATTTATTTTCTTTGAAGATCTTTTTACTGCCGCCTTTTTCATATGTGTGTATGTATTAATATTTTATTAATAAAGGTTTTTAGGAATTATATAAAAGACAATAAAAGTGTCAATCCCCTACATAAGTTTATGTGGGGGATCAACGTCCCTTATTCACCAAAACTTTTAGAAAAGGCGGTTGCTATGGCAATGGCAACGGCATCGGAAGCATCGTCATATCCCCTTAGACCTTCTTTTACTCCCAAAATGGCAGCTGCCATTTTGGCCACTGCTTTTTTGTCGGCAAGTCCATATCCGGCTACAGCACTTTTTATTTCTGATGGGCTCAGTTCCCTTACTTTTATGTTTGCCTTTGTGAGTTCCAGGATCAGCGCTCCGCGGGTCTGTGCAACAGATATGCCCGTTTTGATATTTTTTGCGAAATAAATTTTTTCTATTCCAGCTATTTCTGGTTTATACTTCTTTATTATTACTGCCAGTTTTTTGCAGTTTTCCGGAATGGATCTTGCGGCTTCTTGTTTTGGCGCGCTTTCAATGACGCCGTAGTCAATTAATGAAAGTTTTTTACCTTCCTCAGAAATTATTCCGAATCCGATTCTGGTTGTGCCTGGATCAATTCCTAAAATAATCATAATTTAATTATATAACGCAAATTTTCTATTTTTCTCAACCCACTTTGCTCACCCCGGCGGGTTCGCTCACTATTTCCTCGCCTCGCTCGCTCCAGACAATCCTTTTTAAGGAACATCTTAGGGGCGCTTTAGCACGGTTCGTCTGCGATAAAGCGCCGAGAGAGAAGCAGGTTTTTCCGCTGGGAAAAACTATGCTGTTTTTGAGAAAATGATTGTCTGGAGCACCGTGCCCGCTCGGCCGCGCAGGTTTCGACAAGATAGAAAATTTGCGTTTATAAAGTATTCGTGAAAATATTTTGGACGTCATCATGTTCGTCCAGGGCTTCAATAAGTTTTTCCAGTTTTGCTTTTGATTCTTCGGAAATGCTTTGCGGAAATTTAGCCTTCCATTCGGCGGCTTCCGGATTTCCCTTTATTGGCGCATCAAACGCCCAGAGCACGCTTCCTTGATTGGCAAATTTAGCGCTATGGTCACTTAAGATCTTTTTTACTTCAGAAATAGTACGATTGGTATTATCGGTGATGGCTTCAATAATGATCGCTGATCCTTCCGGTCCGTATGCTTCGATCACCATTTCTGACAGGTCTTTCTGTTCGGAAGCCTTATTTATAGCGCGTTCAATGTTTTCGGCCGGCACTAGAGCTTCTTTGGCTGTTTCAACTGCGGTCCGGAGCCTGGGATTGAATTGTGGATTCGGCTCGTCTTTAGCGGCAATGGAGATCGCACGCAAAAGCTTGGAAAACAAATTTCCGCGTTTAACGTCGGATACGCCTTTTTTATGTTTTATCTGAGACCATTTATTGTGACCAGACATATTAATTTTAATTATAAAATAAACTTAACATTTTTTAAAGATTGGGTATTTTTTAAGTAAAATTTTAAATAAAAAAGCCCCGACTTTAGGCCGGGGCTGATTTTTACTGGTAAGGAACTAATTCCCCGTCTTCTTTTTTGAAGATGGGGGGAAGTTCTTTGTCGAAGATCAGGAATTCCAGTTTTTTGGTTTTATTGTTGCGCACAGCTCCGATAACGCCGCCGGATGATCCTGCTTCTCTTGCAGTAAACTGAGAAAGTACATGATAAACTTCTCCCTCCTTGATCACCTTCCTAGCTTTTTTTAATTCATCTTTTTTCATAAGCAATGACATTCCGGTAAGGAGTATGGCTAGAATTATGAATGCGGCACCTATGCTTAGCGCAGCGGTTGTGCTGAGCGGAGTATCTCGAAGCATGCTTAATGCTGAGCCGATGAACAAATTTGTGAAAACAATGAATATTAAGCGCATCATAAGTTCCTCCCAATAGATTTTTTAGAACTGTTAATAACAATAAAATAAATTTATATTTTTGTCAAACCATTTAAAATGACGAATTAAGTTTAGACAATTTAAAATATGGCTGTAGAAGTTATCAAGTTTTTGATATTGAATAAGAAGGATTTTTAATTTACGATAATGATATGCTGCGCGACAGAATATTGCTGTCCCGCTTCGGACAATGTCTTGATAAAACGATCTTTGCTTGGTGGGATAGACTTGCTTAAGTCGGTACTGCATTATAAACAATTAAACTTTTTTCGTGGCCGATAGGCGCGATCACTTGATATGGCAACAAAAGCGGAAGATACATTATTAAAAATGAATAGGGAGGCTGAAGAAAGGGACGCTCAGAGAAGGGCGGAGAGACTCGCCTTTCCTTATTTAGACCTTGCATTACTGCCTATTGAAACAGACGCGTTATTACTTGTGCCGGAAAAAGAGGCTATAGACGCAAAAATTGCTGCGATAGAAAATAAGAGTAAGGATGTTGTTTTGGTGGTTTTTGATCCCTCAGATCCAAAAGCTTTGGCGCAAATAAAAGCTGTTGAGGCAAAAGGTTTAAAGCCAAAGATCTTTGTGGTTTCTATGAGTAGTTTAAAAAAAGCCTGGGATTTTTATAAATTTGCAGTAAAAAGCACCGAACCGCTTACTGGACGTATAAATATCGATAAAGACAGACTGAGCGCTCTTAAGGAGAAATTAATAAGACTAGATGATGTGCATCAGGCGATCACTACTTTTGATTATAGAAATAATCCGACCGGGCAAATTTTAGAGATCGTTTTGGCCGGAGCTATGGCAAATCGAGCGTCCGATATTCATTTTGAGCCGGGCGAAAAACAGACCAGAATTAGATATCGCATCGATGGCGATCTTCGAGATGTAATGTCTGATCTGGATATGAATATTTATAAACATTTACTTTCCAGAATAAAACTTTTAGCCGATCTAAAATTGAATGTTGGTGATAAAGCTCAAGATGGCCGCATTACGATAGGTTTTGGCGAGGGAAAAGATATCGAACTTCGTGTAGCTATAGCTCCTTCTGAATATGGCGAGGTTATTGTAATGAGAATTTTGGATCCGAGTGTTATTAATTTATCAATGGCTCAGCTTGGTTTTCGTCCCGATGATCTGAAAATAGTTGAGACGGAGCTAAAGCGTCCGAATGGAATGATCTTGAATACCGGCCCTACGGGTTCCGGTAAAACAACAACTCTTTATGCTTTTTTGAGAGAGAAGGCTTCTCCGGACAGTAAAATAATTACCATCGAAGATCCTATTGAATATCATCTGGAGGGAATAGAGCAGACCCAAGTTGATCCAGAAGCCGACTATACTTTTGCAAATGGACTGAGGTCTATGATGAGACAGGACCCGGATATTATTTTGATCGGTGAAATTAGAGATAAAGAAACGGCAGAGATCGCGATACAGGCGTCTTTAACCGGACATTTAGTGTTTTCTACGGTTCATGCAAATAGGGCGTCCGGAGCTATTCCAAGACTTGAAGATCTGGGCGTGCGGACTACTAGCATCGGCCCGGCAATGAATTTGATAATTGCCCAGCGTCTTCTTAAAAGACTTTGCGTTGACTGCAAGAAAAAAGCGGCTATTTCCGATGAAATGAAAAGTAAATTAGAAAAATTTGTTGCAGGTCTTCCGGCGAGAGTGAACAAGGATGATTATAAAAATTTTGATATTTATGAACCGGTTGGTTGTGAAAAATGCGGAGGCACTGGATACAAGGGCAGGGTTGGTATTTATGAGCTTTTGAAAATTACCAAAGAGATCGAAGAAATTTTGACTAACGGCGGAGGAGAGATCCAAATAGATGAATTTGCCAAAGAAAAAGAGGGAATGGTGAATATGCAGGAAGATGGAATTTTGAAGGTTATTCAAGGGCTTACCACTTTTGATGAGGTGGAAAAGATAACGGGACCATTAGAGGAACTCGAGAACTAAAACAATTTCTAATTCCTAATTTCTAATCAAATCTCAATGACGAAATGTCCAAATAACCAAAATTTACGTCATTCCAAACTTGCTTCGCCCGCTGTAGCTATGCGAAGGAGGGACCCGGAATCCAGGTTCTAAAAATTAATTAAAAAAATATGAACGAAGAATTAATCAAAAAGATAACAGAAATAAAACAAGATGGTTTGGTTGCTAATGAGAAAATCGCTGATGATTTAATTAAGCAGGGATATAAAAAAGAAGATATTCAAGAAATTTTAAATAAGGAATTGTGGAAGAATGAAAAAAAGATCAAACCTCTAAAACCATAGTTCAAAACAGCGGTGAAAATACCAGATTTTATTCGAAACTTATACGTTTTTTTATTTCCTTGCAAGCGACCATAACTCTTTTAGTAGGCATCATTGCCGTTGTTTATATGTATGGCGGGAAAAGCCTTTTTCTTATAATTGGAGGAGCAATTACCGTATTTATTTTACTTAATTTATTGACTTTTAAATATAATAAATTTTCAAGTTTTGCTATAGCGCTGGTCTTATCCCTATTGTCGGTCTTGTATGATTTTGCCATAATATTTTTATTGGAATTTTCATTAGGTAGTGGGGCGCCAATTAATAGTGCGTCTCCCTGGTTGGTAAAGAGTTTCTTATCAACCGCGATTTGGGCGCCAGCTCTTTTATTAGTTTTAACCATTGTCATCATTTTTTTAGTAACTCCCAATATTTCAAAATTACAAAATAAAGACAATCAAAAATAATTGTAAAATTAAGATAAAAACAAAAAAATGGAAAATAATTTTGACGCTAAAAAATATTTTGAAAGTAAGTTGAAAAACACGGTAGAATCAGGGCAGGAAAGGGAGGTTGGGATGGAGTCAATAACAACGGGTAGATTAGGGATTTTAGATAGAATGATCTCAGAAATAGGGCCAAACAATAAGTATTTTTATAGTATTTACAATGAACATTTTTTGCCCGACCTCACTGTTCTCTTTGATGAATTCATTCAGGCTAAAAACAGACTTGATTCTAACGGCAAAATTAAACTTTATAAAAAAATAGAACAAGAAAGTTTTGATAAAAAAGTTGAGGAGCTCGCAGGTATTTTTAAGGATGAATTAAAGACCATCAAGTCCGTAGTTGAAAAAATAGATAAGAATGTAATTAAAAATGAGGAAAAAGATGAAATTGAATCGTTTTTGAACTATCCTGACTCGATCGGACAGAGGCTAGATAAAATAAAAAAACTCTTTGGCGTTCTTGAAAAGACTGGATTGAATGTGCAAGATTTTCGGAATAAAATTAGCGAGTTAGAGAAAATAATAGAAAAACAAGAATTTAAAAAAAAGGAGGGTGAATTGGGTAATTATTATTAATTGTAAGCCAAAAACAAAAAAACCTCGGCAGAGGTTTTAGTGTAAAGAGTGCAATAGTCTGTGGGCAAATATGTCGCGGCAGCGACACAGGTTTGTAGGGCTTTTCAAAAATAAATTTTTAAAAAGGTTAGAATTGCATATAGGATGGGTCTCGCCGGAGCCAAACCGTCCATATAAAATCAACTCCCGCCCACAGGCTATTACACTATTTACTTTTTAATGATAAGAATATGATAGCATAACATAATAAATCTGTCAAGTGGTTGACAAGGTGCGAAGAATATAACGATTTAAAATTGAAAATATTACAGTTTTAGTCATTGCGAGGAGTTCGCGGGGTGGTGAGTTTATCTTTTGTCATTGCGAGTCCCGTTTTTGGAGCGTGGCAATCCATTTGAGATCCTCACGCTTCGCTCTGGATGACCTACGGTCAGATCGTTTCAGTAGCACTCGCAATGACGGACAAAATTTGGTATTTTTAGAAGGTAAGGCGAGATAATTCTGTCATTCTCGCGAATCCGCCAGTTGGTGGAGGGAATCCAGATCTGGATTCCGGGTCAAGCCCGGAACGACAAACGAAGAATATGACTAACAAAATTACAAACAAACAAGCAGGAGATGAGGTGATAGACCTGGCTTTAAGACCGTCGCATTGGGATGAATATGTAGGGCAAAGGAAGATCAAGAAGAATTTGAAGACTATTTTGGATGCCGCCAAAAAACGCGGCGAAGTTAGCGACCACCTTCTTTTATATGGACAGGCAGGGCTTGGAAAAACAACGCTGGCATATTTGATCGCGCGGGAAATGTCGGCAAATTTGAAAATAACTTCCGGTCCGGCATTGGAAAAAATGGGAGACCTGGCGGCAATTTTGAGTAATTTGGAAAAAGGAGATGTTTTGTTTATTGATGAAGCGCATAGATTGAACCGCGCGATCGAAGAAGTGCTTTATCCAGCATTAGAGAATAGGAAATTGCATTTAATAGTCGGAAAGGGAGCTGGTGCCAGGACTTTGGCGATAGATCTTCCGCCGTTCACTTTGATCGCGGCGACAACAAGGGCAAATTTGCTTTCCGGCCCGCTCCGTTCCCGTTTTGGCGCGACTTTCAAACTTGATTATTACGAAATTCCCGATATTGAAGCCATCGTGAAACGTTCCGCCAAGCTTTTGAATTTGGAAATCGATCCGGTTGCCCTGAATATAATCGCGCGGGCTTCGCGTTTCACTCCGAGAACGGCAAACAGATTGCTCCGCCGCGTCCGTGATTTCGCCGATGTAAACGATTCACCAAAAGTTACAGAAGACATTGCCAAGCAAACATTAGAAATGTTGGAGGTAGACAATCTCGGTCTGGAGCCGACAGATAGGCAACTACTTTTAACTATTATTGAAAAGTTCAAGGGCGGCCCGGTGGGCATTCAAACTCTTTCCGCCGCGCTTAACGACGACAGCGGAATTATTGAAGATGTTTATGAACCATATTTAATGAGTATTGGTCTTTTAGTCCGCACTCCGGCAGGCAGAATGGTCACCGTAGAAGCTTATAAGCATTTGGGAGTGAAGGATCCGAAGGGAGAGAAATTGATTTAGTGTATGCATTTGTCATATTCTAAAAAACTTATTATTTTTAATATTTTTAAAATTATATTTGTTTTAATGGTAGTAATTTTGATTGCTTATTTTGGACTAGAATATAGTTTTGGAGACATCTTTGTGAATAAAAGATGGCTAGACCGAACATTTGTATTATCTGCAATTTCATTTACTACTGGTTTTTTACTAGGGACGCTTGAATTAAAATTTCTTGAAAGAATTGGCGATTATTTAGATTTATGTATCTATAATTTGAAAAATGCATGGAAAGGAAATTGGGGCGAAAAAAAGACTTTTAATAAACTTATAGAAATTTTAGATGAGCGATATAAAATATATCCAAATTTTCATATTCCAATTTCAGGAAATAACTTTGATATAGATGTGGTTATTATTGGACCCAAGGGAATTATATGTATAGAGATTAAAAATATAAAAGGAAAATTTGATTTTATTGGCAAAGAAACTTTCAAACATGATTGGCACAATGGTAATAGTTGTATAGATACACTTGGTGAATATAATAGTCCTTCTAGGGAAGTTTTGCGTCACAGTTTGGCTTTAGAAAAGTGGCTAAAAGAAAAAGGCAAAAATATTTTGTCCAAACACATGCTCCTTCTTGTTGGAGGGAAAGCGATTATAAACAAATTAGAACCTTCCCATTATTTTATTGTTAAAAATTTAGAAGAATTACAATTGAGATTAAGCGACACTAAAATAGACCCTTATTTTACCACAGAGGTTATTCAAGATTTAATAAAATTATTTGGCGATAAATATTTAAGATGAGATCGAGCCCCAAGATGCATATTTTTGTTTTGCAATGATGAAATATTGTGGATATGCCAGGCAGTATAAATTCGGCCGTTGCCTGGCAATAAATATAATTTATAGCCGAATTTTCACTGTCTGGTATGATTATCCAAGAATTTTTGCCGAATCCGGTTGGGGCGGATAATGCCGGGGAATATATAAAAATTTTTAATGACGGCGATAAAGCCGTCAATTTAGCCGGCTGGAAAATAAGCGACGCCTCCAATAAATCGTTTTCTTTGAGCGGAACCATACAGCCCGGCGGGAATTTGAGTCTGCCTTATTCTCAGACAAAAATTTCTTTGAATAACAATGGCGAAACTATTTCGCTTTTTGACGCAAAAGGAGCTTTGGTGGACAAATTGGGATATAGCGGAGTGGCAACTGAAGGAAAATTGATAACTCATCAGAAAACCGAAACCGCCGAAGTCGGATTTACAAATGGCGAAGTGTTAAATCAAAGACTAATGCCATCAAACGGAAAAATGATCGCCACGGATCTGTTTTTGGCGTTGATATTGGGACTGGTGGCGGTGTATGTTATCCTGCAATTAGAAAAGAGATTGGATATTAAATTGTTTTAAGAATTAAAAAATAGCGCCACTATACCGCGGTGTAGTGGGAAAATAATCGGTCATTGCAAGGTCTCATCCGTAGGGCTATGACCGAGGGGGCCTGTGGCGTGGCAATCTATGTGAGAGATTCCTGCCTGCCGGCGGGCAAGGAAATTTAGAAAAGACTGGATTCCAAATCGAGTTTGGAATGATAGATAAAATTAATAATTTATTTTAATAAAAATCTCTCGGTCTCATACGTTAGACTAAGATAAAAAGAGGGAAAAATGAACATGATAAGTAAATCTAGATCACAAACACAAAAAATAGCGATTCGCCTCGCTAAAAAAATAGTTTCTGACGGCGTTGGAAAACATGCCCGGGTTTTGGCGTTGATCGGTGACTTGGGTGCCGGCAAAACTGCTTTTACACAGGGATTTATAAAAGCATTGGGTATAAAAACACACGTACCCAGCCCAACCTTTGTAATTTTTCGAAAATATCCGCTAAAAAGTCAGGGGTCGAAAGTAAAAAGTCAAAAGTTTTTAAAGGTCTATCATTTTGATCTGTACAGGATCCAAAAACCGAAAGAAATTACCCGTTCATTTTCTTTTCCGCCATGTGCCAGCTTCACCCAGATCGTATTTTTTGGTAAATATTTTTTTATTACTTC